>NZ_JACVZM010000014.1:0-66426 GCF_017151935.1 Staphylococcus sp. EG-SA-14
TTCTCTTAACTTCCGTCATATCCCCAATAAGCTCATCTCGTTGCTTCTTGTACTCATCACGTTGTTTTCTCATCTTCTTCAACCTAGCTTCCATTACACCTAGTTGGAACCCTGTTTCATAGTTCATTCTGTTACCTCCAGTAAATGAGATGATTCAAATATGTTGCCTTTAACCTCACAGTCATATCTAAGGAAGGATTTTTTGTCTATATACTCAAAGTAATCATTTTCAGAGAGTGCACCCTCAAACATAAAATCTTTTAATTGAATACCATTTACAATATCAATAGATATCACTGCTCTATTAATTGTATCTACTAAAGACTCATCGTCGCCCGCTATCATGAGTACTCCATCTTTGAACTCAACTATATCTCCCGCATATATTTCGTTGTTGTTTTTGTCTTTAAGTCCTGTACTTTGCATAAGTTCTACATCTTTGAAATCTCTTGCGTGTATTAAAGCTTCTGCTTCCGCGTAGTTTTCATAGTGAACTTCATTCTCGATGAAGTCGAATCCTACAACATCGTGTATTCTTCCTGTATATTCGTCCCACACTCGATATTTAGGCATCATTCTACTACCTCCACTTTTTCTACTTCTATGCTTGCAGTTTTGAATGGGAGCTTTTTACGAGTCAGTTTTAATACCGTATTCGTGGCTTCTTCCTCATTCGTACTTTGCACAAAATAATGCTTTTTTAATTTATAATTACATTTAGACGCTAAGAACTTGATACAAAGACTTACTTTATAGGTTTGCATCATTCTATCAACTCCCCATCTTTCCAAATCAATGTCATCGTCATGTCATCGTTTAAGATATAGAATGCTTTAGTAGGAAAAATATTGTCGTCTTCAAAACGTTCGTTCAAACTGATACCTTTGTGTAATGCGGATTTATAGACTCCTTCTTGAATCTCATATACCTCTAACAACCTATCAAACTTAGTCTCTTCCGTTACTTCTTTTTCAATATCAACTATGAAGGGGATATCAATTGGAATAAAACTTGACGTCGAACACTTATTTGTATTTGGATGAAAACGAACGAATCCATCACTAAATCCTGTTGAAAAAAACATTTTTCCTTGTGATAGATCCGGATTTTCTCGCGCCCATTTAATTAATTCATCTAATCTCATTTCTTTTTTAACTTTGATTTTCATTGTTATATCTCCTCTTGAACAGTAAATTTATCGTTAATTGATACATATCCAGTCACATTACATAAGATGCTATCAACATGAAAAGTCACAAAACAGTTGCGCTCAACATCATTTGAATAGAATCTTTTATTACCTGATAACTTGGGGTTATCCCAAGCCCATTGGATAAGTTCAGGTAAATTCATTTCTTTTTCAATTTTGATTTTCATTGTTTCCGCCCTTTTAAAATAAAGTTAGTTGCTTCTGTTCCTCATATTCCAAATCACTTTGCTTTATATATGTTTCAAGCTCTTCCGCTGTATCAAATGTCTTTTTCACACCTTGCCAACCTGGCACGATATGACCGTGAAAGTAATAAGTGCCATTTACTACATGGATATGTGCCACTCGTTCGTTATCCTGATACAGATATCTCTTAGAGCCGAAAAAATGTTTTAAGTATTCTTTACGTCCGCTATCTGTCATGGTCATCACTCCCACAAGTCAAATACTCTATCGACGTAAAACTTCGCCTTTGCTAAATCCTCATGACCATTCTTTAACGGTGCTCTAGACAAGTATTTAATTGCATTACCTATTGCGAATGCTAATTGTGGTGGGTACTGTGCCGTAACTTGTTCAATAAAATCTATAATTTCAATGTCGCCGTATGTGTAATGCGCAGGTTGCTTAACGTTGTCTTGCGTTTTGTTCATATCTACTTTTCTGTTACTGATTATGCTCATTATGCTTCACTCCATTTCTTGAACATTTGGTTATAAGTGACATCGAACCAGTACGGATCACGTGAATGTTTTTGAGGCGTTCCATCATAAAGCCATGGTCTCAATCTTCTCTTTCTTTCTTCTTCATATTCCGCTCTCACATTTCGTTGGTATAGGTTCAAAATCGCTTTTTTTCTGATTTTTTCTCTCTCTTTTTCTTCATCTTTTATTTGACTCTTCATATATTCAACTTCATCTTTAGATTTTGAGTCTTTTCTTCCACACAATAATTCATCGCCGCGCATTTTATGTTTGTATCTGTATCTAAGAAGTTCTGGAGATATATGATATTTTTCTGAAACTTCTCTCAATGTCATTAGTTTTCCTTTGATACGCACTCTTATAACTTTTCTTCTAGCCATCATTCCACCTCTAAATCTAAAACCTTGATATTTATAACGTTATATTTTAATAGTTCACCTGGATTATTAAATAAATAGTCCGCCAAATTCTCTTTTTCTTTATCAATCTGATTGTAATTAACACTTTCGACTTCTGTAGGAATTCTAATGTCAACAGAAGCATTGATATAAGCTTGATGTTGCATTCAATCACACTCCTAATCCTTCATATAAAACGGAGAAGTAAATCCGTCACTATTCAAATTCAATCCTTTTGCCCAATCGACAGGCTTATTCATGATAGTTTCGATTTCCTTAAGTCCATTTGAACCTCTAGGTATTTCTACAATTACTTCATCATGGACATGTCCAACTATTTTAAAACCTGATGCTTCAAGCCTAGCTATAGAAATCGCAAGTAAATCCCTTGCAGTTGCTTGAACAATATTCTCGACTAACTTCCCACCATACGTTTTTAACTTTGACCATTTACGGTTAAGATCTAAGCCTATAAATTCAACAACTTGACTACCCCAACTATTTTCACCAACTGAAGCTTTTGGATAAGCTAAAGCTCTTCCACTAGGCAGTTCAATCATTAGAAAACCTTTTTTCATATAAAATCTAAGTCCATGCGTATGATGCGTCTTTCGGGATTTCACAGTATTAATTGCAGCCTCTTGGCAAGCCTTCCAAAAATTAACTATGTTAGGATTTGCGTTACGCCAACTATCAACTAAACCTTGTAATTCATTTTCTTCAATGCCCATTTCCAATGCACCCATCGCTTTTAAAGCTCCAGCGCCACCTTGATAACCTAAAGCTAATTCGGACACTTTTCCCTTTTGTCTGAGAGGGTCGCCTTTAGTTATGCTTTCTACCGGGACATTAAACATTTGAGAAGCCGATGCTTCATATATCTTTCCGTGTGTGTTGAACACATCTAAACGCCATTGTTCTTTTGCATACCATGCTATGACTCTTGCCTCTATTGCAGAAAAATCACTTACTGCTAGTTCATTACCTTCTTCAGCAGTAAATGTCGTCCTAACTAATTGACTTAATAAGTCTTGAGGATGAACATTGAGTAATAAATCTAAATCGTCAAAACGTTGTTCTTTAATAAGATCTCTTGCTATTTCTAATTCAGTATCTGAAATATAATGCTTTGTTAAATTCTGAAGTTGTACACCTCTACCTGCCCATCTTCCAGTACCGGCACCGTAAAATTGAAACAGACCTCTTACCCGTTCATCACTGCACATCATGTCATGCATTTTGTTGTATTTTTTCACACTGGTTTTAGACATTTGCAATCTAATTTCTAGCATTTTTTTAGCTTTTCCTGTTGCTTCTTTTAAGTACTCCTGAACCGTTTTCTTTTGTAAATTAGGTATATCTAATCCTTGGTCATCCTTTAACCAAGCCAATAATTGTGTAGGACTATTAGGATTTTCTAAACCTGTTATATGTTTAGCTTGATTAAGCAATTCTTCTTTACTCTGCTTATCGAGCACATTAGCTCCTAACATCAATGATTTAGAAAGCTTAATACCTCTGTCGTTTATATGTTGGTCAAAAACCCAATATGCTTGTTCAATTGCAGTTACTGGAAAGTCTTTAATTTTATGAGCAATCGTCATTTCTACTTCTACATCTCGAATACAGTAATCTATAAATTGTTGCCATTTTTCAAGATCATGTTCAGGCAAGTTTCTTGTTCTTCCTCCATTAACTTTTGTTGGTTTACAAGGTATAGAGAAATAACGAATTAAATTTTTACCTGCTTTATCTTTTTGGTTTTGTAGTCTTAAAACTTCTCCAACTTTATCAAGCGAAGCAGGTAAGCCAATACGCATTGAATTAACCATTGTGCAAATCCATTCTTCAGGTGGCATCTGTTTATTAAAATGTTTAGCAAGACAAGTTCTTTCGAAATTAGCATTGAATGCATACTTTTTTACAGCAGGATCAAAAAGAGCAATTTTAAACGTCTCAAAATCAGCGTGGAAAGGCTCATTATCTACTTTAGTCATGTCAATCGCACTAATCGCTCCACCATCTATTGAATAAGCTATAATTAAAATTTCGAAATCTTCAGCTTCTGTGTATTTATAGGCACCACATTTCGAAATATCATTACTGCTATATGTTTCAATATCTATATTCATAAATCTCAAATTCTTGACACCTCAATTTCTTTAAAATTAAAGTGGGGCTAAAACCCCACCTATTGACTTATAAGAAATCCTCATCATCAGTGTCTAATTCATCGAAATCATCTTCTGCTGCACTTGCACCGCCAAGAGGTTCGCCTTTTTCTACAAGTTGAATGTTGTTCAATCCAACTGCGATACCCTTATTACCATTTGTGTTGAAAGGAAATAGATTAATTGAAGCTCTAATATAATCACCACTTACAACAGTTCCAGAATCCGTTAATCTAATTTTGTTTTGGTCAATAATACCAGGTGCTTGTTTGCTTGATGCGTTAATAAAATAAGCGTCTTGATAATTGACATCATCTTCTCTTTCAGTATCTCCATCACGTAATGGAAGTTTCAGATTTGCAGGAACTTTGCCTCCAAACTTACTAACTTTTCCTTCTTCTTTAGCAGCTTCTATAGCTTGTTCAATGGCTTTTATCGTACTTGTATCTGATTTAGGAATGATTAAACTGATTGAATACTTTGATTCTTGCCCTTCTTGCATACTGTGAGGTTCAAAAATATGTGCATATGATGCTCTTACTTTTCCTGTAATCACTTTAGTTTTATTTAATACTTTTGCTTTCATGTTTATATACCGTCCTTTTAAATTTTTATAGTTTGTCAAAATCATCTTCAGCAGATTGCTTTATAGCTGGTCGTTTATCCGACTCGGTAGCAAGTGTTAATTTACCTTGCGGCTTTTCTATAAAACCCTCTGTAATTTTAGAAAATGCTTTTTTACCAATTAATTTTTCTAAATTCGTAATGCTAAGTAACTTGGTTTCTGTAATATCTTCAGGTTTATAACCCGCTTCAACTAACTTTTCAAGCATTGCTTTTGTATCAGTTATCATTCTTCGTGAACGACCTTCTACAAGCTTCCAACCAGGATAGTTTTTATCATTTTCTTTCGCTTGATTTAGTGCATATTGTTCTACTTCATCAGCCCATTTTTTGATATCAGGCAGTTTATATAAAAGTTCTGCAATCTCTTCATCACTTAACAAATGTGGTGGCTTTTGAGGCACATTTTGCATGTATTCTGCACGTGTTCTACATGAATGATTTATCTTACAGAATCTACAATGACTACCTGCTTTAAACTCTCCTCCACCGTTATAAGCAAGTCTGGCTAATGGTTTAACAAAATCGGCTCCCCATTGAAGTAATCTTGATATTGGTAACTCTTCAGTAGAAAAGTTATCTATTCGAGGTTGTATGATAGTCATGCGAATTGTATGAATGTCATACATTAAACTAAGCAGTTCATATGCGCCCAAGCCATATAATCTAAGTTGAGGATTATCTATAGCTGAAACTTCAATGCCTTTACCATATTTAAGGTCAATAATTTCAAGTACACCACCTGAAAATATAATGACATCACCAGTTCCAAAAGATTCAGGGACGTATTTACCTAAATCTAATTTTGTTTCAAATAAAGCTATTACATCATTATCCCTACTCAAAGCTTCGTTATATTTTTCTTCTACATTAGCTACATACTCTTCCACATATTCACGCAATTCTTCGCTGTAATATTGATTTCTCTTATAATTTTGAAAAGCCTTATTAAACTCAAACTGTGTTAGGCCTTCATATTTAAGGCTGAAATATAACTCACTTAACTCATGGGCGAATGTACCTTCTTCGGCAAAAACTGTACTTTTATCTGCAATACCTTCACTTGCCTTAATACTCGGTGGGCAGTTTAGCCATTGTTTTGCTCCACTTGCACTAAGCTTTGCATGAGCTCTATTTGAGTGATCTAGCTTCATGCATTTATTCTCGCATTCATAAAATCAACAATTTTTTCATAATGCTCTTCTTTGATAGTAGATAGCTTATCCGCACCAAGTTCGTTAAGTTTATTTCTAAATTCTTTCTTATCAGAAGTATCTGCTTTTTTAAGGAACTCTTTTCCTACTGATAAAACATAATCTTTAGTTAAATCAGCAGAAGTTTCCTTAACTTCTTCAATTGATTCCAGTTGAGCTGTTTCTTCTTTTGGCATTGGTGCTTCTTTAACTTTCTCTTGTACAATTGATGAATCTACTGTTGATAGTTCAGTGTTTAACACACGTAAATTGTTATTTAATAGTTTTAATTCTTCAAAAATATCTTCTAATATTGCCATTGATTAAATCCTCCTACCATTTCATGACTAAGTTCATTAGTTTGTCCTGTTCATCTGTGTTTTCTTCAATCCATTCATTTACAACGTCATGTATTGCATCCATTGCAATATATAGTTCGCTTAAATCTATGACATGAAATGATTTAAACGGAACATTATTCATATCCTTGATTTGTATACTGATACCATCATGCCTCTTCATCGCGGACACTTTAAATTCGAACCCGTTAAAGCTGATAATTTTATTTTTTATCTCACCAATTTTGTAATACATCTTTCTCGTCCTCCTTGTCTTCTTCGTCCTCCTCTTTATCTTCTTCGTTTTGTAATTCATAAATTTTGTTTTTTAGTTTTATATTTTCTTTTTCCAATTTTTCGTTTTTTCTTTCTTCCTCAAAATACTTACCTCTATAAGTATCTTCTTCTTTATCTTTAACAGCCTTTATTTCAATAAGTTTTCTGTACTCGTTCAATGTGATTGTTACTGTCAATTCTTGATTTGCTACAAAGTTATCTTCTTCATTTCTGTATCCTGAGAAATCTTTAGTGTAATAATGTTGTTCAGTTTTAATATTTTCAGCCATAGTTGACTACCTCCGTATATTTTGATTTAATTAAGTTGTATATTTTGATAAATGTTTGTCACTGTTACTTGTTGACGCAAGTAGCAGTTTTTTTATTCTTCATAAAAGTATTCTTTGTAGTATATGAATGTTGCGATACTTGCGAATCCCGCAATTGACCATGCTGTAGTGAAGTATAGAAACGGCATGAGTACAATCGCTAAGACTGTGAAGCACAGTACTGCTATTAAGTAGCTTTTATATGTGTCGCTCATTTAATATCCTCCTAATACCATTTTTTATGCTTTCTGATCAAATACTCTTCCAATTTAGAAATATTAATCAGAGTGCCTGTTGGTGAATAATCAATGTATAAATTTTCTACACCTAAATTATCTTTGCGGTAATATTTCAACCAGTTGTATACTGTACTTCTACATACTCCAAACAATTGATGGATTTGTGTAGGTGTTGCGTATAACTTTTTCACAAATTTTTCTTCGCCTCTATATGTGTTTTCTGGTGTTGGTGGTACTATGATTTTTGGCATCTCTATCACTCCTTTCGATAAATGTTAAATTTTGCTATTATTCGCTCTGTATTGAAGTTCTCTATCTAATACATAGAAGACTTTGTTTATTTCTAAGTAGCTGTAATCACTTTTTTTAATACTTCCTAATATTTCCTTTCTTAGTCGACGTTCATTTTCTGTTAAAGATTCTACTGACGCATGATCTCTTCTGAAAATCCTTGGTATGATTATGTCTAACCCTTCTGATTTTTTGTTCATTTGTTGTTCCACCTTTCGTGTATAATGTTGTTATCAACCTGAGGAGGTGATAAGTATACATAAGAGATTGCTCACTCAATATTTAGATAAAGAAATCGTTACTTCTTTAGATTTACATTTAATTAATGGTGAAGTTATTAAAGTACAAGAACATATAAAAGATGCTGAAAGCAAAACTCTACACATCATTCATCCAAAAGATAGAGTTGTCAGTTTAGATCATGTTTTGTATTTCGACATTAACGTTAAAGGTGAAAAGAATAACGATAGTCCTTATCCATCTTAAAATCCATAGTGCTTATAGTTATTTGCTATTTGTTGACAGTTATCACTGGCAAGTCCTACCTTGTCAGCTTGGTAACTGTATTGATTATTTACTTCATTTACTAATCGATTCCATTCGTCTCTTGGTATATCTTCAAGAAGTAAGAGAATCATCTTTAATTTTTCTTCGTTCATTTGTTGTTCCTCCTTTTAAGTTGTTTATGTCCATTTGTTACATTACCTAAAAGTTATAAAAAGTTATACGAAGGTCAAAAAATTTAGACCTTTATCTGGTCTACCTCAATATCATATAACTTTGCTAAAGCGTAAACTGTAACATTACTTAAATTAGTGTCATCCTTTTCCCAATGACCAACTGTCTTTGCATTGACGCCCAATATATCTGCTACTTCTTGCTGTTTCAAGTCCCTTACAAGTCTCCATTTTCTTACGGATAATTGTTCCGGCATGTCGTCCACCTCCCTTTCACACGTATAACTTTATATTACTTTGTATTACTTGTCAACAGATAAAGTTATATTTCTTCATAAAAAGTTATAAAAAGTATTGTAAAGTAATGTCGGTTATGGTAAGTTAATATTACATTAAGTAATATTAAAGGAGACAACTATGGAGAATAATAAAGTCAGAAAAATTTTATCTGAAAACCTTCAAGAACTTATGAATGATAAAAATATTGATCAGAGAGAACTTGCTGAAGCTATTGGAGTTTCTCAACCTACAGTCTCCAATTGGATTCAACAAACTAAATATCCACGAATTAAAAGAATTCAACAACTTGCAGATTACTTCAATGTACCGAAATCAAGAATTACTGAATCAAAAAAAGATATACATCAAGAAACAATTGCTGCTCATTTTGATAAGGAGGGATTAACTGAAGAAGAGATTGAAGAAGTAAATAGATTCATTGAATGGGTTAGAAATAGAGACAAATAAAGGGTGTTTATATTGGGATTATACGAAGAACTTTGCATAAATAACGAAAAAATAAAGATAGAAGAAACTGACCAGCTTCCAAATTTCCAACCTGGATGCTATATGAACGGAAAAATTTATATAAGGCGTAATTTATCAGAAGTACGTAAAGCAGAAGTGTTATATGAGGAACTTGCCCACCACAAGTTGACGTATGGCAACATTTTAGACCAAACAAAATGGATTAATAGAAAATTTGAAAATTATGCACGTAGACATGGTTTTACTTCAGCTGTACCGCTACATGAAATTGTAGAAGCTCACAACTACGGTGTTCGTAATTTGTACGAGTTGTCAGAGTATCTGCAGTTGAGTGAATCATACATACTAGAAGCTATAGAACAATATAAAAAGATATATGGTATTGGAACTCACTATGGCGAGTATTCTATTACGTTTGAGCCGTTGAGAGTTTTTAAATATAAGGAAATATAAACAAAGGAGAGATACATATGAAAAAAGTAATCGGACTGCTACTAGTAAGTACATTAGCTTTAACAGCTTGTGGTGAAAAAGAAAAACCAAAAAAAGAAGAAAATAAAAAGTCACAAACACAAAAACACAAAGATAGCAAACCAAAAACGCAACAAGAAAAAATGAAAAAAGTTGAAGATAAAAATCCACCTAATAATAGCATACAAAATAATTCAAACAATCAAAACCAATCACAAAACAATCAACTTAATAATAATTCAGATCCATCTAATAATACTCCTGCAAATATAAATGAAAACGATTCACAAAATACTAATTTAAATGATGAGTATGTCGTTTCGCCTGGCTGGACTAAAGATGAACAGGCTAAAGCTTTTGAAGAGTACAAAAAAGGAAAAGAAGAGGAAGCAAGAGCTGGTGCTAGCGCAGTACCAGGAGCCAATATTAACTAATAAAACAATATAAGAAAGAAGAGCTAATATGGAAACAAATAAAACAATCGATTTAATGAATTATGTGGAATTTCCAAAAAGATACACAGAGGCAAAAGGCAAATTAGTTGCACAACCAATAACTACTATAAATAGCGCAAGAAGAGTTGAAAATGAAGATATGACTGTTTGCTACATTTTAGATCAGGATGATGATGTAATGGACTTTATCTTTGACAGAGATATAATTACTGTTTACTGTCCTGAAAACGGAACTGCGACTGATGAATATTTTTGTGAAATTATATTTAACTCAGATGACACATTTACCCTAAAGCGATTATCTAATTACGTTACCATTAAAGATAGAAGCTACCCAATGTCAAAAATAAATGACGTAAACATTACGGGCAAAGTCGTCAGATTATTTAGAGATTTTAAATAAACTTGGCTTTAATTACGATTAAAAGTACCTATATAGCGTGACGAGAAAAAGGATTAAAAAAAATCAAAAAAAACGCCTACTAGTGTAGACGTTGAATGGTGGTGAGAATTTTATGGTAGATAAAAACAAAAAACAAGAAACTACTCGTAGTAACCCATTAAACAAAAGTTTTGAAAAGTCAGGCGCCAGCGAAAAATTAAAAAGCACTTTATCAGAAAAAGCTAAGAAAAAAGATTAGTATTCATTCATTAAATATAAATCCAATTTAATTTGTTGTTTAAGGTCTACAAGCGTATGTTTAATATACAATTCATCGTTTGACGGTAAATCAGATACTTTGAAATCTTGTCGCTCAACTTCTAGTAAATCGAAATCGCTACCAGCTGAATTATAGGTTTTAAGTTCACCCTCTTCAATGATTCTGTTTTCAAAGTCTTTTATAACTATAAATACTGGTTTACCGTTGTTATTAAACAACTTGTCTCTTTTGTCTAATAAGCTTATACAATCCAATTTCATAAACTTTCTGGTTATATTAATTAACCAGATAATAAATTTAACAATTAAAGGATTAAATACAAACACTGTTAAAACAAAAATAAATAGAAACAAAATATTTGCTTTTAGACCTGTAAGCAACTGAATTAAATTCAAATTTTTTAAATCAACATTATTAAAAATTATAAAACTATAAAACCATATCAAACATGTTTCAATAGAAAAAATCAATAATACAGGAGTATTGATAACCTTGTTTTTTTCACTAACTAAACCTATCATTGTTAGATATTTATATGGTATGTAACCTAAAACTCCTGTAAGAAGAAGCGCCCCTAGAAATTGAGTCATCTTATCACCTACTTTTTATTTTATTATAACACATTTAGTACCTAGTACTAAATTACGGGTAGCCCGACTACCCTTATTATTTTTTAATATTTTATAGAACATACGTTCTTGCAGGAGGTATAAACATGTGGATTGAAAAATTTAAAAACAAAAATAACGAAACTAAATACAGATACTACGAGAAGTATAAAGATCCATACACAGATAAATGGAAGCGCGTAAGTGTTGTGTTGAACAAGAATACAAAACAATCTCAAAAAGAAGCAATGTTTCGTTTAGAAGAAAAAATAAAAGAAAAACTGAACAACAAGTCGTCAAGCGAATTAAAAACTTTGACTTTTCACGCGCTATTAGATGAATGGCTTGAATATCATATAAAAACATCAGGTTCAAAGTTGACTACTCTTAATAATATAAAAATAAGAATTAGAAACATTAAACGATACAGCTCTGAGAACTTGCTTTTAAACAAACTAGATACAAAATATATGCAGATATTTATTAATAAATTATCAGATATCTATTCTCAAAATCAAGTAACCCGTCAACTCGGAGATATGAAAGGAGCTATTAAATATGCAGTTAAATTTTACAATTATCCAAATGAATATTTGTTAACTAATGTCAAAATTCCTAAAAGAAGAAAAACAATAGAGGATATCGAAAAAGATGAATCTAAAATGTACAACTATTTAGAAATGAACCAAGTCCTACAGATACGTGATCATATACTAAATGATAATAAGTTACACAAGCGAAATCGCATTTTAATTGCCAGCATCTTAGAAGTACAGGCTTTAACTGGTATGCGCATAGGAGAACTACAAGCACTGCAGGAAAAAGATATAGATTTATTAAACAAAACTATCAATATAACAGGTACAATTCACCGCATTAAATACGAGGAAGGATTCGGATACAAAGACACTACAAAGACTATAAGTTCAAAAAGAAGTATCAGCATCAATTCTAGAACCGTAGAAATTTTTAAAAAGATAATACTGGAAAACAAAATGTTGAAAAGATGGAATTCGAGCTATGTTGACAGAGGGTTCATATTCACAACAAAAAAAGGGAATCCTTTATGTAATAATCAAATCGCCGGTGTGCTTAAGAAAACTACAAAAGCTTTAAATATGAATAAGAAAGTTACCACGCACACATTTAGACATACACACATAACTTTATTAGTAGAAATGAATGTTTCTTTAAAAGCAATTATGAAAAGGGTAGGACATGTAGATGAAAAAACAACCATTCGCATATATACTCATGTAACTGAAAAAATGGATAGAGAACTAACTCAAAAACTCGAAAACATTCCAAGTTAGCTTAAATCCGCCCTTTTTTTGCCCTTATATTTTTTACAAGCTTTATAAAACGCTTGAGAACACTGGCGTTAAAGCTTTTCTTGAAATAAACATATCATCATAATGTGATGGTTCAAATATCATTTGTACAATCAAAGGCTTCATGTTCTTAACAATATCATCTAAATGGTTATCTAAAATTGGTGACACTGCTTTTAAATCATTAAGAAAAGGCTCCCATTTGCCTAAAGTATTATCTAATTCTTCTAATTTAGTTTTAATATAATTACAAGTTACATTAGGAATCAGGGACAAAAATTCTTTCTTTTTTACATTTAACATTTCAATTGCATGTCTTAAATTCTTACGTATTTTGGGAATTGTATTAATCAAATATTTTATTACATCGACAATTTTCGATGCATATTCATCATATATACCTTGAACATAGTCTGCTATTTTTTTAATACCATCATCGATATGGTCTTTTAATATTTTCATTTTTCTTCCTAAATAATTAGAAGGTAAAGCTAGACCCTGCACCATATTTTCACCGCTATAATTAATTTGATAATTTCCATCTAAAATTGTTGCATCTTGTTGCTTCATAATACTTCTAATATCTGCAATTTGCCTACCATAAATATCATTTTGATTTTTTATTTGCTCTATATTCTGTTTCACTACTTTCAAATGTTTCATCATTTCTTCAGATACTCCATCTCTGAAGTCGTGATCTATATTTTTGAAAATTTCTAAAATTTCATTATCTATACTATCATACACTTTTTCTATAAAAGATTTTATACCTTTAAACAACTCATTAATTCTTTCTTTTAATGCATCCAATGCAAAATCAGGTAATAAGTGTTTAACAGCACTAATACTTTCTATTGTTTCATCTGCAACTTCTTCAAGTGCGTTTATTTTACTAATTAAAGTTCTTTCCATTTCTTCTAATTGAAATAAGTTAATCTTATCCTTAAATCCTTCTGATAATTGTTTCTTTCTATCTGCAAAATTTTTATTTTCATTTTCTGAGATGTTAAAACTTTCATTTAAAAAGATTACGCATTCTGCTAACATACCACTTGTTTCACCAGTAATCAGTTTACTCAACGCATCAAGATTTTCTAAATTAAGTTTAATTAAAGTTCCTTTTCCGGAACGTGCAATCGAATCTCCTGTCCAAACATTTATTGGAATTCGCCCATCCATATCTAATGTTATGTTAATAGTCTTTTTTACTTTTTTTCCATTTTTAATTTCTGTATCTTTTACCGACTTAATTTTGATTAGTGGTACAGTATCGTATGTGTTATCTTTTCTATTTAACTTCCTTTTATAACCTACATGGCTGTCTATTAAAGCATCTAACCTGGGCACACCATCACTAATGTTAACGCGTTTTCCTGGCATATCTTTGATGAATGGATCTTGTAACCATGTTAATAAATCGTTGGTACTATTAAAACTAATCATATTATCAAAGCGTGGTCTAGCAAATTTCTGCCAAGCAGCATAAGGAATCATTGCTGAGTCAGTAGCAACAACTTTTTCATTCGGATGTTTCGCTCCTTGATATTTTGCTCCTGCACCACCTTCCGAATTACCACCATCCGCCACAATTGTTTTGTTTTTGTAATTATAAGGTTTAGTTTTGTATTTTCTTCTAAATTCATTTTCATCAAGAACAGAAGCATCTTTAATTTTTTGTCGATAACTATTTGCGAATTCTTCTACTTGCTTTAAATAATCTGTGCTTTCATTATCATTATTCATTAATTTAGCATTTTGGAGCCAATCATCTCCAAAACCCGATGATTTTAATGGATTATTTGGGTTAATTGCCTCATTAGATGTTCCTTGATAAATTATTGTCTGTTGACCAGTTGGATTCCCCTGATCATTAAGTAACTCGTATGTTTTAATATCAGCAGCACCATTCATATTATCATTACTATTATCATTATAATTATCTATTTGTTTGAACCGTTTTCCATTTACTTTAAAATCTTTTTTTTCATTTATATCTTGATAAACCCAATAACTGCTCAATTCTGCTATGTCCCTATCATTTATTTTATTCACTTTATATTCACTTACCCTTCAATTGGATTTATATCGTCATAAAATGGTTTTTTAGTATTTATACTAGATTTTCCTAATTGAATAGTAACTTGAGATTTTTGAGGCATATTGGGTTTTTCTTTTAATTTATTACTCAATTCAATCACATCATCTACTGTATTGTCTTTAGTAAAGTTTTTCTTAGTTGAAAAAAGTGTAGAAACTGCATCAGTATTGGCAGTATAATCTAACTCTTTTCTAGCTTGTTGCATACCTTCTTTAAATTCTTTATCATTTTTATGAATCAACGGTTCGTAATATTTACGATATTCTTTTAAGTTTCTTGATAAATATGTGATATAAAAGTATTCATTTTGATATCCAACGTTTTGTGTCTTGTTAATTGCCTCTTTTGTAAAGCCTGTATATTGATATTTCTTTTCATTTTCTTTGAAGAATTTATATAAGTTATCATACTTTTCTTTTTGCGCTCGATATTCAAAGCCACTCAGCACTGTACCCACCATCATACTCATATCATCACCATTGTCATTACTGCGCATTGATCCTTTTTGATGGATGGCATCTTTGTACAAAGGTAGACTTGCATTAAATACAATGCCATGATCTTCACAATGCACATAAACTTCTACACCATCATCTTTACCTACAACATTTGTAGCTTTAACTTTTAGTCCAAAGTTATCTTTAAAGAATTGTTCACCTACTTTTTCAAATTCTTTACGATGCTTCTTCGCAAATTCAATCGCATCTTTTTCTGCAGGTGGTTGGAAGCCTTGTCCTACATATTTTGAAGCTTCCATTTCTTCTGGCACTGATTTTGTTTCTGTATTCGTGTCTTTTTTTGATTCATTTTCCATCGTGGAACATCCCCCTAAAATTAATGTCGTAGCTAAAACTGATCCAATGAATTTTTTCATATGACACCTCGAATAATTTAATTATTACAATATATCTATATTTTACCCTATTTTTATAATCAAATAAATAACTTTATCAAACTTTATATTTTTGTATAAATTAGCAATATATTTAATAGTTGTTATTCACAAAAATCCTAAATCCTAATCCACATACAAAATTCCCCACATCAATCAAAAAACGCATGCTATAAATTAGAGTCTCTAATCAATAACATGCGTTCTTAAATAACTATATTCAGTTTTATTCTGGTTTTGGTAGTTTAATAATAAATGTTGTGCCTTTCCCTAATTCGCTTTTAACATCTATGGAACCACCATGCTCTTCGATAATCATTTTACAAATGAACAAACCTAAACCGGTACCTTGTTTACCTCGCGTTCTCGCTGCATCAACTTTATAAAAACGATCAAATACTTGTTGTAAATGTTCTGGTGCAATGCCTGTGCCTGTATCTTTAATGTATAAAATATCTTCGCTTTCATTTTCATCACAAGTAATTGCAATTTCATCTCCAGGTTTCGTATAACGTGATGCATTATCAATTAAGTTCGTTAGTACTTGGTCCATGCGATCCATATCATAACTCCAAACACGCTTCTTACAATAATTAAAAGTCATATTTAGACCTAAATCATCAGCTTGTTGGCGATACTTAATTTTCATCTTATCTAGTAACGCTGCAATAGGCTGAACTTCTTTATTTACGGATAACCCTTCAGCATCCATGCGTGCGACATTTAACAATTCATTAACTAAACGATTTAAACGTTTCGATTCATCAAGGACAATGGCAAGCGATTCTTTTATTTCATCCGGTTCTGTAACAATACCATCTACAATTGATTCAGTATAACCTTGAAGTAATGATATCGGTGTACGTAATTCATGTGATACATTAGCAATGAAATCTTTCTTCATTTGATCTAGATTGTGCTCATTAGTCATATCACGAACTGTCACAACAACACCACTTTTACCTCCCTGTTCAATCTTGTCGATATAGCTTGTGGTCACAACAAAGAATCGTGCATTCATTTCTAAATCGCGCATTTCAGTTTGTTTTGATTTAAAAGTATCTTCAATTTGTCTTAATAAGAAAGCTTTAGCATCTTCATCAATATTGTCCATAATATCATTCGCCATCTTATTAGATAAGATAATTTGTCGACTCTCATTAATACCTAGGACACCTTCTACCATAGAGTTAATTAAGCTGTCTCTAATATTTTTAGATGTGGATAATGCGTCGACATGCTCTTCGATTTCTGTACTCATCTGATTAAATGCCTGCGATAATTGACCAATTTCATCTTTCGTTGTGACAGAAGGTTTATAAGAGTAATCCCCTTCAGATACACGTGTAGCTTGGTCTCTTAAACGTCTTAAAGGTTTTGTAATTCTTGACGATAAGAAAAACGCAAAGACTGTTGTAATTGTTAAGAAAATAACAGCCGTAATTATGGTGATAATCGTAATAGCATTATTTGTATCTTCGATTGATTTCAAGTCTTTATATATAAAGACTCCACTATATTTGCTATGACTATTCTTCTGTGCTTTTGTTGGATAGCCTAACAAAATATATGTTTGAGATGAGCCCTTTTCTTTAATCGTTACATTTCGAGTAACAGATTTACCTTTATCAAACACATCGTCAAAATGGTCGTTGTTGACTACTTCATTCAACATTTGCTTTTTAATATTAGAAAGTGAAGCCGTTGATTGACGATGTTTATTATTTATAATCATCAACCCACCAGGATTTTCAATTAATGTTTGACTATATTTTATTGCTTCTTCTTTATTATGTGATTGTTCGACCAGTGAACTTATACGTCTAGCATCTTCTCTTATGGCATTTTCGGTTTCTTGTGTGAAATAGTATTGCATAAAGGTAATTAAAGCAATACTTAATAAAATTAAAACTGTCGTCACTATTAAAATAATAGTTAACCACAGTTTAATTACGACACTATTTAGCCGGCTCATCATTAGATTTAACCTCAAATTTATACCCAACGCCCCAGACTGTTTGAATCATATGCGCAGCTTCACTAGACACACGATTTAACTTTTCTCTAAGTCGTTTAACATGAGTATCAACTGTTCTTAAATCACCATAGAATTCATAATGCCAAACTTCTTTTAATAATTGTTCACGGTCAAATACTTTATTTGGTGTTTTAGCTAAATATATTAATAATTCGTACTCTTTAGGAGTCAAATTAACTTCTTGATTATCAGCAAGTACGCGATGTGCATCATTATCTATTTCTAAATGTTTAAATTCAATCACATCACGTGCGTGAGGTTCGCTTTGTTCTACAGTTGTAGATTGCGTTCTTCTTAGAAGTGCTTTAACTCTTAAGACTACTTCTCTTGGTGAAAATGGTTTGACGATATAATCATCTGCACCAGATTCAAAACCTTCAACACGGTTTGTTTCTTCACCTTTAGCAGTCAACATAATAATCGGTGTTTGTTTATGTTCACGCAATTTAGTTGCCACCTGGATACCATCCATTTCAGGCAACATTAAATCTAGTAGTATGCAAGCATAATTATTCTCCATTGCAAGTTCATAAGCCTCTTGGCCATTACTTGCTTCATGGATTTCAAAAGATTCTCTTTCTAAATACATTTTAAGTAATCTTCTGATTCTATCCTCATCATCTACGATAAGTATTTCGTTCGACATACAGGTCATACCTCCCACACATGCTTTTCTTTACAAAAGTATTATATCACAGGAAAGCGCATACAGTTATTAAAAACCTAAAATTTTGTGAAAAAATTCTCAAACTTTGTGATAAATACATATTTTATTTAATTATTTCCCATGTTCTGCTAAATGACGCATCACTTTTACTTCATGAGGCGTCAATACACGTCCTTCACCAGCATTCAAACCGACAACATTTAAAGGCCCATATTCAATACGAGACAGTTTCGTCACTTGATGACCAAAATGTTCGAACATTCTTCTGACTTGGCGATTACGACCTTCTGTAATTGTAATTTCAACCAATGTTGTGTTTTTATCTTTATCTTGTTTCTTAACTTTCACTTCAGCCGGTTGCGTCATACCATCTTCTAATTCAATACCTTTTTCTAGCGCTTTCACTTCTTCTCTCATTAAATAACCTTTTAATTTCGCAACATATTTTTTCTTAATTTGATATCTTGGATGTGTCATTAAATTAGTAAATTCACCATCATTTGTGAGTAATAACAATCCAGAAGTATCATAGTCTAAACGACCAACAGGATAAATACGTGCTTCTATATCTTTAAAGTAATCTGTAACCACTGTACGTCCTCTATCATCAGATACACTTGTTATCACTTGAGTTGGTTTATGGAATAAAATGTAAATTTTGTCTTCTAGTTCTATTTTAATACCTTCAACTTCAATCGTATCTGATGGCTTCACTTTTGTTCCTAATTCAGTGACAGTCGTACCATTCACTTTCACTTTTCCTTCAGAAATTAAAGTTTCTGCCTTACGTCTTGAAGTATAACCGCTATTAGCTATACGTTTTTGTAATCGTTCTAATTCTTTAGTCATTATTTTCTCCTTTTTGATTGACTAGATTACTGAAAAAAGCATCCATTTCTTCATCGTCTTCTTCAGTTGTCGGCAAATCTTCTATATTGGAAATACCAAATACATTTAAAAATAAATCAGTAGTAATTAACTGTTGGCTACGCTGTTCATTAACCACTTTAGCCTCAACTAGTCCTTTGGCAATCAATGTCTTAACTGCACCATCTGAATTGATACTACGAATTAATTCAATATCACTTCTTGATAATGGCTGGTTATAAGCAATAATTGATAGTACTTCCATTGCTGCTTGTGTTAATTTCATTTGTGACTTTTGTTCAATTAATTGTTCAATATACGTTGCCGCTTCTTTTTTAGTCGTTAAAACATACGTCATTCCAAATCGTTGTATCATTAATCCATGTGATGAATAATTTTCAATTAATTCAACGAGTTGGTCTTTCGACATATCTAATATTTCTAATAGTTGTTTTTCATCTAAACCTTCATCGCCAGCTGTAAATAAAAGCGACTCTAATATACCATGATTATCCAAAATGGTAGTTCACTCCTCTAATAATGTTAATATCTTCAAAATTACGTTGTTGCTCAATATTAATAATTCCTGCTTTTGACATCTCTAAAATAGCTAAAAAGTGAGTGACTACTTGTTCAATTGGCTCAGAAAACGTAAACAGACTAAAGAAGTTAAAATGATCTTTATCTTTCAATCTCGATGTCACTTGTTCTGTAGCTTGTTGAATGGTAAATGTCTCTTTTCGGATTTCAACAGATTTAGGTGTATTTAACTCAACTCTATTTTTAACTCTTTGATAAGCTACAATTAATTCAGTTAAATCAATCGTATGATTTGGATCCCAAGATTCATCTGTTTCCAAATGAGATAAATCTGTCGGTCTTTTTGTAAAATAAAAATCTCTTTCTTCTTTCATGTCATTTAAAATAGCAGTATATTCTTTATAATTTTGATATTCTATTAAACGCCCAACTAAATCTTCCCGTGGGTCATCATCAACATCCATATCTGATGTTGATTGTGGTAATAGCATCTTACTTTTAATCATTAAGAGTTCTGACGCTAATACTAGGTATTCACTTGCAATATTAATTTCAAGCTGTTTCATTGCATGAACGTACTGCATATACTGCTCTGTTAATGCTTGCATAGGAATATCATAAATATCTATTTCAAATTTTTGGATAAGATGCAGCAATAAATCTAATGGTCCATTGAAAGCATCTAATTTAACTTCATACATAATATCTACCTCGTATTGCGTCATATGTGCATAATTCTCTAAAATATTATAGCATGAAAATAACTTACTTTTAAATTGGGGTGATAACAAAATGCAACAGGCACTGATAAATTTCTATTATCAATTTCATACTAAGCAACATTATTTCCTATGTCATGACATTTTAGAAGATGCATGGAAAGCTGAAAATAACTACAGTAAGCAAGATGCAGTTGTTAGTTTAATCTTGTTTGCAACTGCTTGTTACCATTATCGCCGCAATAATTTAAAAGGCGCCTATAAGTCTTTTAATAAATCTAAAGAAATAATACAAAATGCTAAAGATAGAGATGCGTTATACCTTAATTTAAATGATTATCAGTTGTTAATTGAGCAACAGATTGCAAAATTGAATGCAGCAAAGCCTTTTTCATCTGTTATATTACCAATAACTCCAGTCTTTGAACGCATCATCAAGGCCAATTATCCAGACTATGATTATAATCAGGAAACAGCAACAGATCCTTTTATTGTAGACCATCACATGCGCCGTGATCGTTCAGAAGTGATTGCAGCAAAAGAAGAAGCGATTCAATTAAGAAAACATAGACGTAATTAATCAACCAATTTAAAAAAGCCACAATAGCACAGACATTTTTAGTCATGTGTATTGTGACTTTTGAGTTATTGTTCACTTTATGCTCTAGGATGAAATTGGTTATACATTTTTCTAATTTGAGATTTCGAAACATGTGTATAGAGTTGGGTAGTAGATATGTCAGAGTGACCTAACATCTCTTGCACTGCTCTTAAATCTGCGCCATTTTCCAATAAATGTGTCGCAAAAGAGTGGCGTAACGTATGTGGCGTTAACGTCTTTTTAATGTTTGCCTTTACACCATTTTGTTTAATCATTTTCCATATTGCTTGTCGTGATAAAGGTTTACCATGCATATTTAAAAATAAGACTTCAGTAACAGTCTTTTTTAAAAGTTGCGGTCTAATCGTTTCAATATAAGTAGTTAAGTACTCAATGACTGCGTCGCCTAATGGTACAATTCTTTCTTTATCGCCTTTACCAAATACGCGTACAAATCCCATTATTAAGTTCACGTTTTCTAACTCTAAATGTATCAATTCAGATACACGCATTCCCGTTGCGTACAGAAGTTCTAACATCGTACGATCACGATATCCATTAATTTTATTTAAATCTGGCGTTTCTAATAAAGCCAACACTTCGTCAACATTTAAAACGTCAGGCAATTTTTTGTCATATTTTGGTGAATCTAATAATACCGTTGGATCTTTCGCCGCATATTTTTCTCTTATAGCAAATTGATGAAAACTACGGATTGTTGAAATAAATCGCGCAATAGATTTAGCAGATTGCCCTTGGTCTATTAAATGCCCCAAACACTCTTGAATTAATTGTCGATCTATAAAATCAATATGCGAGATATGATGTTCAGTCATATAATCTTGATACTTTTTCAAATCACGTCTATAAGCACCAATTGTGTTAGAACTTAGTCCTTTTTCAATTTGTATAAAACGCAAATATTCTTCAATAATTGTTTCCATAACCACACCTCTAAAAAAAGCGAAGGTTAATTTAACCTACGCAATTTACTATCCTTTACCTTTAGCTTGGCACGTTTCACACACACCATGGAAAGTTAAACGATGATCTAAAATTTTAAAATTGAACTCATTTTCAACTCGATTTTCAACTTCTGGTAACAAATCTTCATCGATTTCATCTACACGACCACATTCCATACATACTAAATGATGGTGGAAATGTTTTGCGCCTTCTTTTCTTAAATCAAAACGAGCGACGCCATCACCAAAGTTAATTTTGTCGACAACTTTTAGTTCAGCTAACAACTCTAACGTTCTGTATACTGTCGCCAAGCCAATTTCAGGCGCTTTATCTTTTACTTTCAGATATACGTCTTCAGCACTTAGATGATCTTTTTCATTTTCAATTAGAACTCTAACAGTAGCTTCGCGTTGTGGCGTTAGCTTATATGATGATTGTTGTAATTGTTGCTTAACGCGATTTAATCGTTCTTCCAACGATGTCCACTCCCCTACTAATAATTAAAATCATTACAAATTATTTCAAACTTCACAATTAAAACTAACAGTTTTCTCAATAAAATGCAAGCTTTTCTCATTTGTTATTTAGAATGATTATAATTTAATAATAGGTGTTGCAATGCAATGATAGTCTTCGCATCTTCTATTTCTTTATTCATTAGCATCGATTTAACATTCTCAATCGGAACTTTAATGACTTCGACAAATTCATCTTCATCTAAGTGAACTGTACCTTCTTCTAAATTATCCGTAAAATATATTGATAATTGTTCATCGCAAAAACCTGGTGAACCATACATATCTACAACATGTGTTAACTCTTTGGCAATATATCCTGTTTCTTCTTCTAATTCACGTTTTGCCGCTTCGACTCTATCTTCATCATCTTCTAATTTACCAGCTGGAATTTCTAGCAATGGTTTTTCTACTGGTTTACGATACTGTTTCACTAATACGACTTCTTTTTTAGGTGTCACTGCACAAACAGCAACTGCACCATTATGATAAACTAATTCTCTTGTTGACGTTTCACCGTTTGGTAATGTCACTGTATGAATTTCTACATCTACAATTTTGCCATTATAAATAACTGTTCGATCAATTGTTTTTTCATTTAAATCCATTATAATCACGTTCCTTTAAATTCATATTATATATTGATACACTATGCTTGTTAGCTAAAGTGTATCGAAAGGAGAATAGACATGCAAAAAAATATATTAAAAAGTGGTATTGCATTATCTGAATTAGGTCTAGGTTGCATGAGTTTAGGTACAGATTTAAAAAAAGCCGAACAAATTATAGATTGTGCTGTTGAAAATGGTATCACTTATTTTGATACAGCAGACATGTACGATAAAGGTATAAATGAATCAGTTGTTGGTAAGGCACTTCTTAAATATCAACAACGCGATGATATTGTCATTGGTACAAAAGTAGGCAATCGTTTAACAAAAGATGGCAGTACAACATGGGATCCGAGTAAATCCTATATTAAAGAGGCAGTTAAAGGTTCACTAAAGCGTTTAGGTATCGATCATATCGATTTATATCAACTTCATGGCGGAACCATTGATGACCCATTAGACGAAACAATAAGCGCATTTGATGAATTGAAACAAGAAGGAATTATACGTGCTTACGGTATTTCTTCTATTCGCCCAAATGTAATTGATTATTATTTAAAACATAGTCAAATCGAAACGATAATGTCTCAATTCAATTTGATTGATAATCGTCCAGAATCATTATTAGATGCAATCCACACCAATGATGTTAAAGTATTGGCAAGAGGACCTGTGTCTAAAGGATTATTAACTTCAAACAGTGTTAATGTGCTCGACAATAAATTTAAAGATGGTATTTTTGATTATTCTCATGATGAATTGGGTGAAACAATAGCCTCTATTAAAGAAATTGAAAGTAATTTATCTGCATTGACATTTAGTTATTTAACATCACATGACGTGCTTGGTTCCATCATTGTAGGTGCAAGTAGGGTCGACCAATTAAAAGAAAATATTGAAAACTATCATACTAAAGTTAGTTTAGATCAGATTAAAACAGCAAGAGCTTGTGTAAAGGATTTGGAATATACCAACCATTTAGTGTAGAAGTCATTTTCAGTAATAAAAACAGCGGCATGAGGCGTTTCATTATAAAAATGCCTTACTGCTGTTGTTTATGTACAATTCGCTATAATTTATGATTAAGATTACTCACTTATGATAGAAATTAAAGAGTCGTCCTCACGCATCAGTATTTAGTAATTACGCCCTGCGGCAGTGCCTTAAGCAAACTTCTGCCACTTCATCTTTTAATAATTTTATTAAAACATCTTTCTATATTTCACTTCGCATGTTGATTCATCATTATTAGTTATTATTTGTACACCCAGCACATTTCTTTGCAACACAAGTAGTTTGAATTTTTCACAAGTATAATATAATGTACTGTCTGAAATTTGGTCTACAGAAATATCGCCTAAAATATCCAGCACTGTAAATTCTTCAAACACTGATAGTTGTTCCGCATATCGTACACAAAGTCTTACCACACTCTCCGATTGACAGTTCATTGCCATCCCACCTATTTATGCTTTATTTTTAAATAATTTAGGAAAACATCGTTCAAAAAATCTAGGCGCAATTTGATACATTTTCAACGCATGGTGAATCCATTTAGGCCGATTAATTTCTAATTGTTTTGTTTTAATGCCATAAATGATATCTTCTGCAAGCTGGTTAGCATCAAGCATAATTTTCCCCATCTTTTTAGCATACTTCATTGATGGGTCGGCTTTTTGATGAAAAGGTGTATCAATCGGGCCAACATTAACTGTCATGATATGTAAGTTTGGTGACTCTAGTCTTAAAGCATTCATTAATGCATAAAACCCTGCTTTCGATGCCCCATAATGTGCAGCATTTGCTTGAGTGGAAAATGCAGCTTGACTTGAAATACCTACAATATGTGCGTTAGATGTTAAATATGGTCTCAACACAGTATATAAAACATTAAAACTAATTAAATTAAGCTGATACGTTTCAATCATTTCTGAAAAACTATGGTCTGAAATAGATTTGAAATAACCTAAACCTGCACTATAAATGAATCCATCGAATGATGTATTGTCTTCAAATTGCAGTGCCTGTATCGATTTCATATCATTTAAGTCACAAGGAATAACATTTATAGTTTTTCCCAATTCCTGTTCAAAGATTCTAGTTGCTTTATCAACATCACGCACCAACAACGTTACATGCACTTTATTTTCTAGTAACTTTCGGACAATCGATAAACCTAAACCACTCGTACCACCAGTCACTATAAAATGTTGTCCTTTCATCAATTAACCTTCCTTTTCAATTATATAGAATGCAATTTATCAACTTTACATAATTGAGACAAGTTGATTGTCTTTCCTAATATATATACAATAATAAGAAAATATAACATACAAATCAAAAACTAAAGGGATGTGACGTTAATGAAACTCGTATTTTATGGAGCTGGTAATATGGCACAAGCTATATTTACAGGAATTATTAACTCAAGCAACTTAGATGCCAATGATATATATTTAACAAATAAATCTAATGAACAAGCTTTAAAAGCATTCGCTGAAAAACTAGGTGTTAACTATAGTTATGATGATGCGACATTATTAAAAGATGCAGATTATGTTTTTTTAGGTACCAAACCGCATGACTTTGATGCTCTAGCAACACGCATCAAACCACATATCACAAAAGACAATTGCTTCATTTCAATTATGGCAGGTATTCCGATTGATTATATTAAACAACAATTAGAATGCCAAAATCCAGTTGCTAGAATTATGCCAAACACAAATGCGCAAGTCGGACACTCTGTTACTGGCATTAGTTTTTCAAACAACTTTGACCCTAAATCTAAAGATGAAATTAACGATTTAGTTAAAGCATTTGGTTCTGTAATTGAAGTATCAGAAGATCATTTACATCAAGTAACAGCTATCACCGGAAGCGGCCCAGCATTTTTATATCATGTATTCGAGCAATACGTTAAAGCTGGTACGAAACTTGGTCTAGAAAAAGAACAAGTTGAAGAATCTATACGCAACCTTATTATAGGTACAAGTAAGATGATTGAACGTTCAGATTTGAGCATGGCTCAATTAAGAAAAAATATTACCTCTAAAGGTGGTACGACACAAGCTGGCCTTGATACATTGTCACAATATGATTTAGTATCTATTTTCGAAGATTGTCTAAATGCTGCCGTAGAACGAAGCATTGAATTATCAAATATTGAAGATTAATATAAAAACAAACCCGCCAACACATGTATGCATCATCGCAAGCATTGTGTTTGACGGGTTATTTTTATAAATTATTACTATTTGGCAAGCATTGTTTATTACTTTGTCATTAGATTTTAAAACTATCAAAATCTTTTACAAAATTAAAATTAGGTGTATCTTTATTTTGTATCAATGTTTGATAAATTTCATTTATATCTTCTGTATTATAGCGATTGCTCAAATGTGTAATCAACGTACGTTTAACATTGGCTTCTTTTATCAATGCAAATACGTCTTCAATATGGCTATGATGATAATTGTTGGCTAAATGCTTTTCACCATCTATATAGGTCGCTTCATGTACCATCACATCAGCATCTCTAGAAATCACACGTTCATTAGAACATGGTTTTGTATCACCAAAAATTGCTACAACTGGACCCTGTTTGGACTCACCTCTAAAATCTTTTGATTGATAAACTTGACCATTATGTTCAAATGTATCATGAGATTTTACTTCTTGATATTTAGGACCTGGTTCAAGACCAATGTTTTTTAACGCTTCAACATTGATTGTACCTGTAGTTTCAGGTGCCATTACTCTATATCCATATGATGGAATACCATGATTAAGTAAATGCGCCTCTACAGTAAAACCATCATGATGATATGTCAGATGATCATCGATTTCAATATATGTAATTGGATAGTTTAAATGTGACTCTGATAAATTCATAGACATTTCCACATATGCTTTAATTCCTTTTGGTCCAACCAATGTAAGCGGCTTCTGTTCACCGCCCTGAAAAGAACGACTAGAAAGTAATCCTGGCAAACCAAAAATATGATCGCCATGCATATGAGTAATAAATATATGTGTCACTTTTCCTAATTTAATTGCATGATGTAAAATTTGGTGCTGTGTACCTTCACCAACGTCGAAAAGCCATATGGAATTGGAATATGGTTCTAAATTTAAGGCGATTGCTTGTGTATTTCTCTCTTTTGTAGGCAAACCTGCACTCGTTCCAAAAAATGTAACTTCCATATATGCCCCTCCTTTTCTTCAATTCATTTTATCATAAAATTTGTATCAATTTAGTTTTAATTTATACTTGAATCAAAATCTGTTAAAAATTCGTCTTTGCTAGTTAATTTTTCTAACTTTAACGTAGACAAAACTATATAAATTTTGATAATTACGTTATACTTATCATTAATAAGTATCACATTAAACATGATACATGAATCGATATTTCATTTAAGACACTGCATACTGTCGAGCATATTGAATGACCTGCTGAATGGATTATCTTATAATAATAAATCATATATCTAATTAAGAATTGAGGTTTTAATCTTGAGTACTAAAAACAAACACATCCCTTGTTTAATCACAATCTTTGGTGCAACTGGTGACTTAAGCCATCGTAAGTTGTTTCCATCAATATTCCATCTCTACCAACAAGACAATTTAGATGAACATATTGCCATCATCGGTATTGGACGTCGTGACATTACTAATGATGATTTCCGTAATCAAGTAAAATCATCAATTCAAAAGCACGTAAAAGATACAAACAAAATTGACGCGTTTATGGAACATGTCTTCTATCATAGACATGATGTTAGTAATGAAGAAAGCTATCAAGAATTACTAGATTTTAGTAATGAATTAGATAGCCAATTTGAATTAAAAGGTAATCGACTATTCTATTTAGCAATGGCACCACAATTCTTTGGCGTTATTTCTGATTATCTAAAATCTTCTGGTCTTACTGATACAAAAGGATTTAAACGCCTTGTTATCGAAAAACCATTCGGTAGTGATTTAAAATCAGCCGAAGCATTAAACAATCAAATTCGTAAATCATTTAAAGAAGAAGAAATTTATCGTATTGACCACTATTTAGGAAAAGACATGGTTCAAAATATCGAGGTATTACGTTTTGCGAATGCGATGTTTGAACCATTATGGAATAACAAATATATTTCAAACATCCAAGTTACATCATCTGAAATACTAGGTGTTGAAGATCGTGGTGGTTATTATGAATCAAGTGGCGCGCTAAAAGATATGGTGCAAAACCACATGTTACAAATGGTTGCATTATTAGCTATGGAAGCACCTATTAGTTTAAATAGTGAAGATATCCGTGCTGAGAAAGTAAAAGTACTTAAATCACTGCGTCATTTCCAATCTGAAGATGTTAAAAAGAACTTTGTTCGTGGTCAATATGGCGAAGGCTATATCGATGGTAAACAAGTTAAAGCATACCGTGATGAAGATCGCGTTGCAGATGACTCTAACACACCTACCTTTGTTTCAGGTAAATTAACAATTGATAACTTTAGATGGGCTGGTGTACCATTCTATATTCGTACTGGTAAACGTATGAAATCTAAAACAATTCAAGTTGTCGTTGAATTTAAAGAAGTACCAATGAACTTATACTATGAAACTGATAAACTATTAGATTCAAACCTATTAGTAATCAATATCCAACCTAATGAAGGTGTATCTTTACATCTAAATGCTAAGAAAAATACACAAGGTATCGAAACTGAACCTGTTCAATTGTCTTATTCAATGAGCGCTCAAGATAAAATGAATACTGTAGATGCATATGAAAATCTATTATTCGATTGTCTTAAAGGTGATGCCACTAACTTCACGCACTGGGAAGAATTAAAATCAACATGGAAATTTGTTGATGCAATTCAAGATGAATGGAATATGGTTGATCCAGAATTCCCTAACTATGAATCAGGTACTAATGGTCCATTAGAAAGTGATTTACTACTTGCTCGTGATGGTAACCATTGGTGGGACGATATTCAATAATTGAATTAAAACGCACATGTTAAACAAAAATAAATGAGCGAATGACAAGGATTGATTACGAATCAAGTAAATCAATTGTTCTATCATTCGCTTTTTTTCTAGACTATATTATGAAATTATATTTTACAATGCCCAAAACTATTTTAATAATCATTGAACAAATGGGTGTATAATTTATAGAAATAATGTAGAATAAAAATAAATGATTGAATTAATTGGAGTGAAAGTTTTGGACGTTATCAAGCAAATACAACAGGCAATTGTTTATATTGAAGATCGTTTATTAGAGCCTTTCAATTTGCAAGAATTAAGTGATTACGTTGGTCTTTCGCCATACCATCTTGATCAATCATTTAAAATGATTGTCGGCTTATCTCCAGAAGCTTATGCACGCGCGCGTAAAATGACACTCGCTGCAAATGATGTGATTAATGGTGCTACACGACTTGTAGATATCGCTAAAAAATATCACTATGCAAATTCAAATGATTTTGCAAATGATTTTAGTGATTTTCACGGCGTATCACCTATTCAAGCTTCTACTAAAAAAGATGAATTACAAATTCAAGAGCGATTATATATCAAATTATCAACTACTGAGAGAACACCCTATCCATACAGATTAGAAGAGACAGATGATATTTCATTGGTTGGATATGCACGATTTATAGACACTAAGTATTTGTCACATCCTTTTAATGTTCCGGATTTTTTAGAAGACTTGCTCATTGATGGTAAAATTAAAGAGTTACGACGATATAATGACGTTAGTCCATTTGAACTATTTGTTATTAGTTGTCCTCTTGAAAATGGTTTAGAAATATTTGTAGGTGTACCAAGTGAACGTTATCCTGCACACTTAGAAAGCCGATTTTTACCTGGCAAACATTGTGCGAAATTCAATTTACAAGGTGAAATTGATTATGCAACTAATGAAGCTTGGTACTATATTGAATCAAGTTTGCAGTTAACATTGCCATATGAACGAAATGATTTATATGTTGAAGTGTACCCTCTCGATATTTCATTTAATGACCCATTCACTAAAATTCAGCTTTGGATTCCTGTTAAACAGAGTCCTTATGACGAAGATTAAAAATTAAAAACAAAGAAGCCCCCTAATATATCTATAGGTCTACAAATGGCCTTAGATTCTATTAGGGGGCATATTAATATGTTAATTTAGTTCGATAACACATGCTTCATATGGACGTAACTGTTTTAAATTAACTTTGGCATCATAATTAAATAGCTTTACTTCTCCATGGCTTAAATCAAATGGTACAGTTAATTCTGCTTCGTGGTTAGTAAGATTACCTACAATAAGAACTTGCTTTTCATTTAATGTTCTCGTGTACGCAAAAACTTGTGAATTTTCAGCATCTACTAAATCAAATTGACCATATACGTATACATCATTAGACTTTCTTAATTGAATTAAATCTTTATAAAATTGTAATACTGAATGCTCATCTTCTAATTGTTGTGCAACATTGATAGTTTTATAATTCGGATTCACTGGGAACCACGGTTCACCATTTGTAAATCCTCCATTTAACGTATCATCCCATTGCATTGGTGTGCGAGAATTATCTCGGTTCTCATCTTTATATTTCGCAAGTAAAGCGTCTACATCTCCACCTTGAGCTTTCACTATTTGATAGTCATTTTTAACAGCAACATCGTTAAACGTTTCAATACTTTCAAATGGATAATTCGTCATACCAATTTCTTGACCTTGATAAATGAATGGCGTACCTTGTTGCAAGAAATAAACAGCTGCATGACTTGTTGCTGATTCATACCAATACTTGTCATCGTCACCCCACGTCGATACACGTCGTGGTTGGTCGTGATTTTCAATAAACAACGCATTCCAACCTTTATTTTCAAGTTGTTTTTGCCATCTATTTAATACAGATTTATACGAATTTACATCAAAGTGAGAATCACCACTATTCCACAGTCCCAAATGTTCAAATTGGAATATCATATTAAATTTACCATTTTCTTCCCCGACCCAGTCATCAGCATCATCAGGGCTTACACCATTCGCTTCACCGACAGTCATAATGTCATACTTACTTAATGAGCGATCTTTCATCTCTTGTAACCAAGTTTGTATACCTGGCTGATTCATATCTACATCAAATGCTGGGGCATATGTTTTACCCTCAGGTACAGGTAAGTCACCCGCTTCAAACGTCTTCTTAATATGCGTAATTGCATCTACTCTAAATCCATCAATGCCTTTATCAAACCACCAGTTCATCATTTCAAATACAGCATCTCTAACTTCTGGATTACCCCAATTCAAATCAGGTTGTTTTTTACTGAATAAATGGAAATAATATTGCTCAGTATTAGCATCATATTCCCATGTAGATCCATTAAAGATACTTTCCCAGTTGTTAGGTTCAGAGCCATCTGGCTTTGGATCTTGCCAAATATACCAATCACGTTTGGGATTGTCTTTACTAGATTTAGATTCTATAAACCAAGGATGTTCATCAGATGTATGATTTACAACTAAATCTAAAATAAGCTTCATGCCTCTATCATGAACACCTTTTAATAAACGATCAAAGTCTTCCATCGTTCCAAATTCATCCATAATCTCTTGGTAGTCACTAATATCATAACCATTGTCATCATTAGGTGATTTAAACATTGGACTGAGCCAAATGACATCGATACCTAAATCTTTTAAGTAGTCCAATTTATCAATCATTCCAGGTAAATCCCCAATACCATCGTGATTACTATCATTAAAACTTCTTGGATATACTTGATATGCTACTGCTTCTTTCCACCATTGCTTATTCATTTTAAAACTCCTTTGCTATCGCTGTGTTGATTTTCTTATTTTTAATTCTGTATCTATAATGACGAGTTCAATAACATCCTGTGCTTTATTTTTTAATATCTCTAAAATAGCAGACCCGGCTTGTTGACCTAACATTCGAGGCTTGATGTCAATACTGGTTTGAGGTGGTGACGCAATTTCGGTTAAATAAGAATCATTGAACGTTGCTGTCATTACATCTTTCGGAATTTCAATATTAAGTTCATATAGGACACTTAAAATCGCTAAATGTAACATAGCATCTAACGAAATGATTGCCTGTTTAATATTTGGGTCCTTCAAGCGCGTATGTAGATTTTGCATGTAATTAAAAATAACTTTTCTTTCATTACTAGTCTCAATAATTTGATAATCCAGATTAAATTGTGATGCAACCGTTTCAAATCCTTGAATTCTATCTTTTGAAACTTCAAAATTTCCTTTTTCTGTAATAAATATTAATTCATCTACACCTTGTTCAATAACATGTCGTGTCAAATTTTCAGAAGCTAATATATTATCATTATCTATGTGTGTAAATTGATGATCTATATCCGATGTAGGCTTACCAATCACAATAAATGGCATGCTTTCATCAATTAACATTTGTTTAATTGGATCATTTTCTTTTGAATAAAGCAGTATAAACGCATCAACCATTCGTTGTTTAATCATTTTATAAACTTCATCCATTAAATCATTCATATTATTTGAGACTGTCGTTTGTGTACCATAGCCATGCTGGTTACACGTTTCAGAAATTCCTAGCAATACATTGATGTAGAATGGATTCAGTCGAATAGGCTCCTCAGACCCTTTTAACACTAAACCAATTTTATATGTTTGGTTTGTAATTAAAGTTCTAGCAGCGGTATTAGGAAAATAATTCAATTCTTCCATAACTTTCTTCACTTTTGAAATTGTCGCTTCGCTAATACGTTTATTTCCTTTTATAACTCTTGAAACTGTCGAAGGAGAAACACCGGCTTTTAGTGCAACATCTTTAATCGTAACCATTTAATCACCTCCTGTTAATTTCTGCATTGGAAAACGCTTCCAACCTCTATATAATAACAGTTTAGTCACTCTTTCTAAAAAAGTCAAAAGATTTGTGCAAACGATTGCATAAAACGATAAAAATAAAACCTTCATACTGAAATTCAATCCGAAAATCAATATAAAGGTTTGTATAAATATTAAAATCGATTGTTTAGTCACTAACTGCAAAATAATTACCTTGTCCATCTTGGAAATTAAATACACGTTGACCATCCATTTCTACTATATCATGCCCAGTTAAACCTAAATCATTTAATTTTGAGTATAATGCATCAAAGTTTTTCTCTTTAAACATTAAAGATGGTGTTCCTAGGTTCACCTCTGGACTATGCTTTTCAATAAATTCTTTTGCCATAATCGTCAATGACGTTTCAGCATCTTTCGTAGGTGATACTTCAACTGCAACATAGTCCTCAGCTAACGGTGTTTCACTTACAACAACAAATTCTAAAGTTTCTGTCCAAAATGCTTTCGCTTTGTCAACATCATCAACATATAACATAACTTGATTTAACTTTTCCATAAGTTAATACCTCTATTTCTCTATAGTACATGCTATCATAACACAGTAAATATTTTATTACTTCACAAAATGCTTAAAAATATGGCGGGATGCTTTTAAGGTAATAGATATTGCTTGTGTAATTTTTAAAATTTTGTAGCCACATAGAACTTCATTAATCAAACATGTCGTCTGGGACATATATCAATGAAATACTTCGTTCAAAGTTTTCGTATTTTCTATGTCAACTTAACTGGGTGTAGCTCACATTGTCCATTAGAATGTATAACTAACATAATAAAATTAATTAAACGTACATCATTTGATTATGGAAGTTACAATCATTTGCGCAATCGAATATTATTATGTTCAAAACTTTAAGCTCCAATAACTAAAAAGAAAGTTATACAATGTTTAGTTGCCTAACTTCCTATATTGAATTCATCAGTCCAATTTGACATAGCAGCCATTTTTATTAATTTTCTTCTTAATATTCTTCAACTTGATAAAATCTATTTTTCAGTATATATAACACTAATGGTATAAATAACACAGCACTGATCGTAAGTGCATAAAATCCACCTTTATTTTCAAGTAATATACCGCCTAAAAAAAGGCCTATAGGTCTGAATGCAAAAACCATTGTTTTAAAAACACTATTAACACGTCCTAACATATTTTCTGAACATTTCTTTTGCCTCAGTGTGATTATCGCTATATTTAAAATGGATTGTGTCATATATGTCAACCCTAAAAGTGGGATGAGTATAAAAATATAAGTACTAAATGGTAACATTAATCTAAAAATTGTATCTAAAAATAATATAATTACAATTAGTTTTCCGAAATTAAATAATTTCAAGAGAAAACTTGCAGATAATGAACCGATTAGCGCACCTAATGATGAGATACCTAAAACTAACCCCAATGCTTGAGATGATTGATTCATGTCTTCCTTTACAAACATTACTATATAAATATAATAAGGTGAGATAATTAGATTGGATAAACTTACAACAACAGCCATTACTCTAATAGTTGAATTAGATAATAGATAATCAAATCCAACTTTAACATCGCTCAAAAAATTTTTTCCACTCAACTTTTCTTGATTGAATATACTCTTTGTTTCAATTTTAATTAATATCAAACTGAAAAATGAGAGTAAAAAAGTCATAGAATCTATAAAAATCAATATTGAATATCCCATATATGTATAAAGTAAACCTCCAATTATAGGGCCCAAAAATTCCGAAACATTTTGAGTAGCGTATATATAACTGTTTGCGCTCGCCAAATCTTCTTCTTTTACAATACTTGGGATTATCGAAACCTCAGAAATACTGTGAAATACTAATCCAATACCTGAAATGATTGCAACTACATAAATTTGAAAGATGCTTAACATATTGAAAAAACTTAATACTGGTATACTTAAATATGAAACGAACCTAATTATATCAGCACATTTCATTATGGTCTTCTTATTCAATCTGTCAATTAAAGCACCAGCTGGCAATCCTAAAATTGCATAAGGTATAAAACTTAGTGCAGAAACTATGCCAACTTGAAATGCAGATCCAGTAAGCTTTAAAATCATTAATGGAAAAACAAACGTAGTAAAAGCACTGCCCATGTTAGAAAAAGCTATCCCTATTAAATAAAAAGTAAAGTTCTTATTAAACAATACAGAAGTATATGACATTCTATCCCTCTTATTCATCAAATAATAAAACGTAATCTATTTATCGAAATATTAAAATTATTTACTAATGCTATCTTAATAGTATGTAAGTAAAACGTCTACACTTAAACGGACAAATTCTATGAGGATAGATATCGTTAATTTATAAAAGTTGAAAATTTTAATTTGACAAGAGAAAGAAAATCATTGAATATATCATGCGTAGAAAATTTCGATAAATACATAAGGAAAGAGACAATTTCTATCAAATAAATAATAGAAATTGTCTCTTTAACATTACCTAAATTCATAAGGTCTCAGGCTCAATGGTCAATATTATTCTTCAATCCATTGTGTATGGAATACGCCTTCTTTATCTTTTCTTTCGTACGTGTGAGCACCGAAGTAGTCACGTTGTGCTTGAATTAAGTTTGCAGGTAAATCAGCAGCACGGTAACTATCATAGTAATTAATACTTGATGAGAAACCAGGTGTTGGTACACCATTTTGAACACCAGTTGCGACAACATCACGTAACGCATCTTGATATTCAGTAACGATGTTTTTAAAGTAAGGATCTAGCAATAAGTTTTGTAATCCTGGATTATTATCGTAAGCATCTTTGATCTTTTGTAAGAATTGTGCACGGATAATGCAACCTTCTCTCCAAATCATAGCTAAATCACCAAGTTTTAAATTCCATTCATTATCTTCACTAGCTTTACGCATTTGCGCGAAACCTTGTGCATAAGAACAAATTTTACTCATATATAATGCTTTACGAATTTTTTCTAAAAAGTCTTTCTTGTCACCATCAAATGATGCTTTTGGACCATTTAATTCTTTAGAAGCATTTACGCGCTCTTCTTTGATTGAAGAGATAAAACGTGCAAATACAGATTCAGTGATGATTGTTAATGGAATACCTAATTCTAATGCGTTAATTGAAGTCCATTTTCCTGTACCTTTTTGACCTGCTGTATCAAGAATTTTTTCAACTAATGCTTCTTTATTTTCATCTAACTTCATGAAAATATCACCAGTGATTTCAATTAAATAACTTTCTAATTCACCAGCATTCCAGTCTTTGAACGTTTGAGCAATGTCTTCATGAGACATGCCTAATAATTCTTTCATCATAGCATAACTTTCTGCAATTAATTGCATGTCAGCATATTCAATACCATTATGTACCATTTTCACATAGTGTCCAGCACCATTTGGTCCAATATAAGTAACACATGAAGCACCGTCTTTTGCCTTTGCAGCAATTGCATCAAGAATATCTGCAACTTTGTTATAAGCTTCTTCTTGTCCACCCGGCATTAATGACGGACCAGTTAACGCTCCAATTTCACCACCAGAAACGCCCATACCAATAAAGTTGATTGCACTTTGTGCTAATGCTTTATTACGTCTGATAGTATCTTGATAGTTTGTATTACCACCATCAATTAAAATATCTCCATCATCTAATAAAGGTAACAAACTATCAATCGTTGCATCCGTAGCTTTACCTGCTTGAACCATTAATAAAATTTTACGTGGTTTTTCTAAAGAATTAACAAATTCTTCCAATGAGTACGTTGGATGAATATTTTTCCCTTTTGATTCTTCAACCATTAAATCAGTTTTTTCACTTGAGCGGTTAAATACAGATACACTATATCCGCGTGATTCAATATTCCAAGCTAGGTTTTTACCCATAACGGCTAAACCAATAACTCCAATTTGTTGTGTCATATTACTTACCTCACTTGTTGATTTTTCATTAGTATTGTATCACAAAATAGACATACACTACACTAAATCATTTCGATTGTCGCGCAACTATTTTGATTATTTCTAACACTTGACTTGCAAGCAAGTTCAATGATTTAATCGGCATTCTCTCATTTGTTGTATGGATTTTTTCATAACCCACTCCTAAAATGACTGAAGGAATACCAAATGTATTAATAATACTGCCGTCTGAACCGCCACCAGAAATAATTGTATTTGCAGATAATCCTAAATTACGAGCACTTTCTTGTGCAATTTTAACAACCGTTTCATTATCATTAATTTTAAATCCTGGATAACTTTGCTCCACTGTAACTACTGCTTTCCCACCTAATTCTGATGCAGTAGTTTCAAACACATCAGTCATATGTTTGACTTGTGTTTTTATTCTTTCTGGATCGTGAGAACGTGCCTCTGCTTCTAAGATGACTTCATCTGCAACAATATTCGTAGCTGAACCGCCATGAAACTTACCAATATTGGCAGTAGTTATTTCATCAACTTGTCCTAATTTCATTCGACTAATTGCTTTCGCCGCAATATTAATAGCACTAACACCCTCTTTTGGCGTACTTGCATGAGCCGTTTTGCCAAAAATTTTAGCTGAAATTAACATTTGCGTCGGTGCACCTACAACCGTAGTGCCGACATCAGCACTTGCATCAATAGCATAACCAAAGTCCGCGTCCAACAACTCTGAATTTAATTCTTTAGCACCAATTAAACCTGATTCTTCCCCAACAGTAATCACAAATTGAATTTGTCCATGTGGGATTTGTTGTTCCTTTATCACTTGCAAAACTTCAAGCATCGCTGCTAATCCTGCTTTATCATCTGCACCTAGTATAGTCGTACCATCAGAGTATATGTAGCCGTCATCTTTTACAATTGGCTTTACATTAATTGCGGGTACAACAGTATCCATATGGCTCGTCAAATATAATTTAGGTACTTCGCCTTCTTCGATAGTACTATTCATTGTACACACTAGATTATTGGCACCTAATTTAGGATGTTTAGCCGCTTCATCTTCTTTAACATCTAACCCTAATGCTATGAATTTTTCTTTTAAAATAGGTTGGATTGTTGATTCATTCCCTGTCTCAGAATCGATTTTTACAAGTTCTAAAAACGTATTAAGTAATCTTTGCTCATTAATCATAATGGAACCCCTTTTATCAAAATTTTCATGTACGCCAAACGGTAAAAATTGATGAAATAAAATGTTACTTTAATTGACGTTACACAGATTTATCAGGCTTGTAAATTGTGTCATATTATTTTCAATTTATTATATATATTTATTGTAACTCAAACTAAGCTTTGTCAAAAATATATTGATTGATTTTTCAAAGATATCGTATAATGAGGAAAATGACATAAGCAAACTTACTCATGTTTTTTATTATATTCCTTAATGATGATTGCTAGTTATATCGTCTCAAGTTAAAAGTTTTATATCTTATGTCGTAATTATTAATACAAAGGTTATTCATTTGGAGGCACACAAAATGCAAAATAAAGTTTTAAGAATTATCATTATCGTTATGCTTGTATCAGTTGTATTAGCATTGTTATTAACGAGTATCATTCCAATTTTATAAACTATATCTCAACTACCTATACAAAATCATACAATTAAAAATCCATCCGTTATAAACGCATGTATTAATAAGTTATCGTATTGCAACGATTACTTTCAAACATGGGTCATACGGATGGATTATTTTTTAAGCTACTTCACTATGCATTTTCAATGAACCAAATTGCGATTTGATTTGTAAATATTCTTCTAATTCATTTAATATTTGAATAATACTTGCTCTCGAGTTAAGCGCTTTGTGTGTTGTTGGCAATGGCAGTTCATCCAATTTCAAACGCGTCTCATACAAATTGTGTAAACGCATTGCTGTATAGTCATTACTATTCACATTTAGACCAATTTCTTTCAGCAGTGACGCAACATCATTTAAAAGCGGATCTTTATGACAGATACTTTCGATGAGCGGTTTCATTCTCATTAACAATTCCACTTGCTCTTCTCGCATATCAAAATAATGATAATATGAATTTTCGTTTCTAACAAAATGATTTTTAACATCTCGGAACGCGATAGACTTCGCCTTTTTAATATTTAAAAGTAACACTTCAAATTCAATCGCAATGGTATCTTCATATTTTTCACAAATATAACTATATTTACTAAAAATATCAGCAATTTGTTGCTCAATTTTACATTTGTATTCGTCTAGTTGTTTGTCTAAACTTGGCATCATTAAATTCATTGTAAATGCAATGCTTAGTCCAATTAACAGTAATAATGTTTCATTAACAATTAAATGTGCATCAATTGATTTTGCATTAAAAACATGAAGTAATATAACGCAACTCGTAATGACACCTTCTTGTACTTTTAATACGACAGTTAATGGTATAAATAACAATACGATAATACCGAGTACAATTGGACTCTGACCTAATAAACTAAATATTGCTGAACCTAAAAACAATACTAAAAAACATGATACTAATCTTGAAATAATCGCTTGTAGCGAATGTACTTTTGTATGTTTAATACATAATACGACTAATATGGCGCTTGAAGCATAATTATCTAAACCTAACAGCTTACTAATAATTACACCTAAAGTCATACCCACTGCTGTTTTTATTGTTCTAAATCCAATCTTGTAAGGATTTAACTTTAACATGGGTTAGCGCCTCTTATCTTTCTTCACAATATTTATTGAATAATGTTTGTAATTGATTAATTACGTTCATCACATCATGACCTTCGATTTGATGTCTTTCAATCATTTCTGTAATCTTTCCATCTTTTACTAATGCAAATGACGGACTTGAAGGCGCATAACCTTCGAAGTATTCACGCGCTCTTTGTGTCGCTTCTTTATCTTGTCCAGCAAATACTGTCACTAGACGATCAGGTAATACGTCATAATGTAAAGCATGTGATGCTGCTGGTCTTGCGATACCACCTGCACAACCACATACAGAATTGATCATAACTAGTGTTGTACCATCTTGTTTAAGAACTTTGTCAACATCTTCTGCAGTAGTTAATTGCTCATATCCCGCAGATTCAATTTCATTCCTTGCTTGTTCTACAACACCGTTCATGTATAAATCGAAATTCATGTCCATAAGTTCAATCACCTATCCCTTTATATTTAAACTATCCTCATTCTACTAATTAATAACATATTGTTCAATAAACTAATCTGAATCACACCAATATTTAGACACAATTTTAACAATATACCAAACATTATTGTGCTTAATATCATGGAAACTAATTTGTTCACCTGTTTTCATTAATATGTTTCAAGTATGATGTATTATTTTGACTTTACTGCAAAAATGCATTCAACCATGTTGATTATTGTTCTTTATCTTTTTTTGAATTTATTGCACATATTTTATTGCCAAAAAATAATACATCCATCGACAAAAACAAGATAAAACAAGTTGTCGATAGATGCATCTATGTTATCACTAATATATATTTGTATTTTCTAAAGTATACTGTTCGATACGCTGTTTAATATGATTCATAAATTTACCTGTTTGTAAACCATCTAAAATACGATGATCAATTGAAATACATAAATTAACCATGTTACGAATTGCAATCATATCATTAATTACTACTGGCTTTTTAACGATTGATTCTACTTGTAAAATCGCTGCTTGAGGATGATTTATAATACCCATTGATGATACTGAACCAAATGTACCAGTATTATTTACCGTAAATGTACCGCCCTGCATATCTTCAGCTGTCAATTGCTTATTACGCGCTTTCGTTGCTAAAGTATTAATTTCTCTAGCTATACCTTTGATTGACTTTTCGTCTGCATGCTTAATCACAGGTACGTATAATTTATTTTCATCAGCAACAGCAATTGAAATATTAATGTCTTTATGTAAGACAATTTCATTTCCTTGCCAGCTACTATTTAATAAAGGATATGCTTTTAAAGCATCTGCTACAGCTTTTACAAAGAAAGCAAAGAAAGTTAGATTATATCCTTCTTTATTTTTAAAGCTGTTTTTATAATGATTTCTCGTATTCACAAGATTTGTAGCATCTACTTCAATCATCATCCATGCATGTGGAATCTCTGTTACACTATTAACCATATTTTGCGCAATTGCTTTACGCACACCATTTACTGGTATTGTGCTGTTTTCACTATTGTCTTCAGATGATTGGTTACTTGATGTATCTACTGATGTTGATTTTGTTTGAACTTGTTTGTCAGATTGAACTGTGGTACCACCATTTTCAATAACTGACATTATATCCTTCTTAGTTACACGACCTTCAAATCCACTACCTACAACTTGTGATAAATCAATGTCATGCTCTGAAGCGAGTTTAAATACAACAGGTGAAAAGCGACCATTATTACGAGGTTGATTTTGTTTAGCAGTAGATGTCTGTTCTACTGTTGCACTAGCTTTTTTAGTAGATTTCTGAGTATGCTCATCCACTTTTGCTTGTATCTCTTCAGTTGTTTCATTTGTCTTTTCATCAGCAGTTTCAATTTTACAGATAATTGTATCAATAGCTACTGTCTGCCCCGCTTCAACTAAAATTTCTGTAATTGTTCCTGATATCGTGGAAGGGACTTCAGCTGTCACTTTATCTGTTATAACTTCACATAATGGTTCATATTCATCAATATGATCACCAACAGAAACTAACCATTGTTCAATGGTACCTTCATGAACACTCTCACCTAACTTAGGCATTGTTATTTCCATGACTTTCCCTCCCTAGAATTCTGTTAATTCACGCATTTTATTTAAGATTTTTTCTGGATTCATCATAATTTCATTTTCTAATACAGGAGAAAATGGCATAGATGGTATATCTGGAGCAGCTAAACGCATGATTGGTGCATCTAAATCGAACAAGCAATGCTCTGCAATAATCGCTGACACTTCTGACATAATACTACCTTCTAAATTATCTTCAGTTACAAGTAAAACTTTACCTGTATGTTTAGCACGATCAATAATTGTTTCTTTATCTAATGGATAAACAGTTCGTAAATCAACGACTTCAACGTTGATACCGTCTGCAGCTAAAATATCCGCTGCTTGTAAACAATAATTGACCATTAATCCATAACAAAATACTGTTAAATCTTCACCTTCACGTTTAACATCTGCTTTTCCTAAAGGTACAGTGTAATATTCTTCTGGCACTTCTTCCTTTAAGAAACGATAAGCTTTTTTATGCTCAAAGTACAATACTGGATCATTTGATTCGATAGATGATAATAAAAGCCCTTTAGCATCATACGGTGTGGAAGGAATAACAATTGTTAAACCTGGTGATGAAGCAAATATACTTTCAATACTTTGTGAATGATATAGTCCTCCGTGAACACCGCCACCAAATGGTGCACGAATCGTTAATGGGCATTGCCAATCATTATTTGAACGATAACGCATTTTCGCAGCTTCACTAATAATTTGATTTGTCGCAGGTAAAATAAAATCTGCAAATTGAATTTCTGCAATTGGTCTTTTACCTACCATAGCTGCACCAATGGCAGTTCCAACAATATTTGACTCAGCTAATGGCGTATCGATAACTCTGTCTTCACCATATTGTTGTTGTAGTCCTTGAGTAGTACCAAATACGCCACCTTTTTTACCAACATCTTCACCAAGAATAAACACATCTTTATTTTGTTGTAATGCTAAGTCTTGTGCCTGGCGTATCGCCTCTAAATAAGATAATTTAGCCATTAGTTAAGACTCCCTTCTTCGTACACAAATGCATAGGCTTCTTCGACACTTGGATATGGCGCGTCTTCAGCAGCCTTTGTCGCTTTATTGATGATGTCTTTATGCTCCGCTTCTATTTCTGCCAACCAAGCATCATCGATAATGCCAGCTGAAAGCAACTCTTTTTTGAACTTTTCATTGCAGTCTGCTTTTTTAAGCGCTTCACGCTCTTCTTTCGTACGATATTGGTCGTCATCATCTGATGAATGAGCTGTCATACGACTTGTTACTGCTTCAATCAAAGTTGAACCTTGACCAGAAATAGCTCGATCTCTTGCTTCTTTCATCGCTTTATACATTGCTAATGGATCATTACCATCTACTTGTTCACCATGTATACCGTAACCAAGTGCTCTATCCGATAATTTTTCAGCTGCGTATTGTAATGAATCAGGTACTGAAATTGCATATTTATTATTTATAATGACACATACAAAAGGAAGTTTGTGTACACCCGCGAAGTTTAAACCTTCATGGAAGTCACCTTGGTTTGAGCTACCTTCACCAACAGTTGCTGTTGCAATTTTCTTCTTACCATCCATTTTTAAAGCTAAAGCAGCACCAACAGCATGGGGTATTTGAGTTGCTACCGGTGAACTTTGAGACAAAATATTCTTAGCTCTACTACTAAAGTGTGATGGCATTTGTTTTCCACCAGAGTTAACATCGTCTTTCTTTCCAAACGCTGATAAAAACGTATCATACGCTGAGATACCCATATAAGTAACGAAAGCTAGATCTCTATAATAAGGCGCTGTAATATCACCTTCTTCTAATGCGTATGCCATCCCAATCTGAGTTGCTTCTTGTCCTTGACCACTTACAACAAATGGAATTTTACCTGCACGGTTCAATAACCACAGTCTTTCATCTATTTTTCTACCTAAATCCATCCATTTATATATTACTTTTAGGTCTTCTTCGCTAAGGCCTAATGATTTATAATCAATCATGTTAAATCCTCCTATTTATACGTGAATAGCTCTACTTTCTGCTTTCAATCCTAATTCCATCAACACTTCAGAGATGGAAGGATGTGCGTGTGTTGTTAGTCCTAATTCTAATGCCGAGCCATTCATGAACTGTAACAGTGATGCCTCATTAATCAATTCTGTTACATGTGGACCAATCATATTAATACCCACAATTTCTTCAGTTGATTGATCAATCACCATTTCGCTATACCCTTCGTTTGCGTCATGGCTATCAATCACTGCTTTACCAATTGCTTTAAATGGTACTTTAAAACTTTTAACTTTCATTCCCTCTGCCTTTGCCTGCTCAATGTTTAAACCGATAGAAGCAATTTCAGGTTGTGAATAAATACACTTAGGCATCATGTTATAGTTTACTGGGATTGGGTTCCCTTCAAACATATGATCGACAGCCACAACACCTTCTTTTGATCCAACATGTGCCAATTGTAATTTTCCAATACAATCACCAGCTGCATAAATATGTTTATCTTCAGTTTGTTGAAATTCGTTCGTTAAAATATGTCCTGATGTTGAAAGTTTTATTTTAGTGTTGTTTAAACCTATATCTGATGTGTTAGGTTTTCTACCAATCGATAGCAACACTTTATCTACTTTAATTATGTCTGAGGAAATTTCAAACGTAACACCATCTTCGTTAACATTTATATCATTTTCAGAAAGTTTTATTCCCTCATAGAATTTAACACCACGTGCTGACAATGATTTTTTTAATAGTTGTGAAGCTTGTTTACTTTCAGTTGGTAAAATTCTTTCACCTGCTTCTATAACTGTTACGTCAACACCTAAATCTATCATCAATGATGCAAATTCCATTCCGATAACACCACCACCAATAATACCAATACTTGATGGTAACGTCTTTAATGATAATATATCATCGCTAGATAAAATTTTATCATGATCAAATGATAAGAATGGCAACTCTGCAGGCGAAGAACCAGTTGCAATTAATACAAATTGGTTTGGTAATAAGTCTGATTCACCATCTTCATATTCGACAGAAATTGTGCCACTTTGAGGTGAAAATATAGATGTACCTAGAATACGTCCCGTGCCATTATAAATGTCAATGTGATTGTGTTGCATTAAATGCTTTACACCTTGATACATTTGATTAATAATGTCTTCTTTTCGTGCCAACATATTTTCAAAATTAACATTAGCATCTTTGACATCAACGCCAAACATTGCTGCCTGTTTTACTGTTTGAAATACTTCAGCAGATTTAAGCAGCGATTTAGTAGGAATACAACCTTTATGGAGACAAGTACCTCCTAATAGTTGTCGTTCTACTATTGCCACTTTTTTACCTAATTGAGACGCACGTATCGCAGCAACATATCCTGCAGTACCTCCACCGAGAACGACTAAATCATATTGTTTCTCTGACATGTTCTTACTCCTAACTAATGATATATATCCATTGAAAATTTATTAATACATAGTTTTCATGTCCATTAATTACCTATTTTACATGATTGTCTATTTAGTTTGAATGCACATAAATAAATCCATAAATGAGTATTCAACACACTTTGGAAATTATCTACGTCTTTGATTGTGTTGTATCATTTCTCTTGCATTTTCTCGAGTTAAATCAGTAACACTTGCACCTGAAATCATTCGTGCAATTTCATCTACTTTATCATCGCTAATTAACTCTTGAACTTGTGTTGTTGTACGATCATCTTTTGATGATTTCGAAATTAATAAATGATGGTCGCTCATCGATGCAACTTGTGGTAAGTGAGAGATACAAATAACTTGTATATATTCAGCTATATCTCGCATTTTCTCTGCCATTTTTTGTGCAGCTTGTCCAGATACACCTGAGTCAACCTCATCGAATAAAATTGCAGTTTGACCTCTCGATTTAACAAAAATACTTTTTAACGCTAACATAATTCTAGAAAGTTCTCCACCTGACGCAATTTTATTTAAACTTTTTAATGGTTCCCCTTTATTTGGACTGATTAAAAATTCTACAAATTCGATTCCATCAATATTCGGTTCTTCTAATTTTTTAAATGAAATCTCAAGATTTGCGTCTTTCATTTGTAAGTTTTGAATTTCCGATACAATGTGGTCTCTTAACTCCCTAGCGACTATACGACGCTGCTTTGATAACGCTTGTCCAACCTCTATAACTTGATTATACAATGCATTTATTTCTTCTCGTAACTGCGATGTACTTTGTTCATAGTTTTCAATTTTATTGATTTCATTATTAAGCTTTTCTTGATATGCGATTAATTCTGAAATATCTTTTCCATATTTACGTTTTAAATTATTCAGCAAATTCATACGAGATTCATACTCGTTTAACACTTGTTCGTCGAATTCTGTATTAGCCATTTCATCATATAACTCATGTTTTGCATCTTCTAAAATGTAGTAAAATTGATCAATATCTTCTTTTAATTTGTCATATTTGTTTGGAACTATATCGTTTATTGTTAACAAATGGTTGCTTAGTTCATACAAACGATCAGTGATAGCATTTTCATCCGTTAATGTCATATGTGCGTTATTAAGCGCTAAGCTTAATTTTTCAGAGTTTTGAATGCGTTTAATATCTATTTCAAGTTGCTCTATTTCGCCTTCTTTTAGATGTGCTTCAGACAATTCTTCTAATTGGAATTTCATTAAATCTAAACGCTGCAGCAATGCTTGGTCTGCTGATTCTAAATCTTCTAACTCTTGCTTTTTGGCTTTATAATTTTGAAAAGTTTGATGATATTTATCCAACAAATCTTGATAACGTGATTCTGCGTAATTATCCAATAATGTTAAATGGTATTTTTGTTTCAACAAAGACTGCGTTTCATGTTGGCCATGAATATCTAATAATTCTTGCATAACTTTTCGTAAATCTTGTAAAGTAACTGTTTGATTATTAATTTTACAAAGACTTTTACCAGAGCTGAAAATTTCCCGTTTAACTAATAAAAAATCTTCATCTACATCAATATCCATATTTTTCAATATATGTATAGCATCTTTACTCTCGTCAATATCAAATATACCTTCGATGACAGCCTTTTTTTCACCATGTCTTACAAAATCAGATGAAGCTCTCATTCCAATTAATTGTCCAATTGCATCTATAATAATTGACTTACCTGAACCCGTTTCACCACTTAAAACAGTTAAACCATCAGAAAATTGAATTTCTAACTCTTCAATAATAGCAAATTGCTTGATTGATAAGGTTTGTAACATAAACTCATCGCATCCTTATAACAAATTGAAAATTCTTGACTTGATTTCATCACTTGCCTCTTTGCTTCGACAAATAATTAAACAAGTATCATCACCACAAATTGTGCCTAGTACTTCTTCCCAATTGATTTGGTCTAATATAGCTCCAATAGATTGTGCATTACCAGGTAATGTTTTTAGAACAAGTAAATTATCAGTACCATCTATATTAACAAAGGAATCCATTAAATAACGTCCCAATTTTTCTAAAGGATGGAATTTTCTATCATTTGGTAAACTATAAACATATTGACCTGAAGGTATAGGTACTTTAATAAGTTGTAGTTCTTTAATATCACGAGAAACAGTTGCTTGAGTGACATTTAAATCATAATCGTTTAATCGTTTAACTAATTCATCTTGTGTCTCTATCTGTTCATTTGAAATAATTTCTCTAATTTTTATATGCCTAACCGATTTTTTGGGCACAGTAAACACCTCTGATTACGAATATTTATACATTTATTTTAACACATGCACTGATTTACGACTACTAAACACCTTTACGTAAAAAGGGTAAACATGGTTTATCTATCTTGGTTATCTATTTATAAATATTTTTCATATTACGCATAACAATTGCTTAAAATATGTATAAAAATGAATATATGTGTAATAAACTTGCTAATTATTAGATTTAATAAGCGTCAATTGTTTGAACATATTTAATTAAAATCACATTGATATCACAGATACGAATATTGTCGTATAGAAATTGAAAATTCTATTTTTTAAATGAAAGTCTTCAACATAATTTTAAGTTTCAACATGAGAAAAATCGATTAACAAACAACGTCAGTTGAATATGCCTTTTGAGACATTTCAAACTTTACAATTGTTGCTAATCGATATATTTGCTTTTAGTGATCCCTGCTATAAAATAAATCAACGATTTCTAATAAGTGTTTTGTATTGAATTGTTCATCAATTTGCGTTAGTTCATCCACTGCTGCGTCTCTATGATAAGTCAATTTATCTTCTGCGCCATCTTTCCCTAATAAACTCACGTACGTACTTTTATTATTTTCAAGATCGCTGCCCACTTTTTTACCTAACTTTGCTTCATCACCATAGCAGTCTAATAAATCATCTTTAATCTGGAACATCATACCTAAATGATAACTATAACTTTCTAAATGTTCTTTAGTTGCATCATCGACATTAGCGATATCTGCTGCACTCATAACCGCAAAAGTTAATAATGCTCCTGTTTTTGTTTTGTGTATCATTTCCAAAGTTTCAAGATCAATTGGTTGGCCTTCGCTTTGCATATCTAACATTTGACCGCCGACCATTCCAACATGACCACTTGCTATTGACAGCCGTTGTAGAACTTTTATTTTTACTTCATCAGTTAATCTATCATCACTTGAAATAAGTTCAAATGCTTTAGTTAATAAAGCATCACCTGCTAATATCGCAGTCCAATCACCATATACTTTATGATTTGTTAATTTTCCTCGTCGATAATCATCATTATCCATCGCTGGTAGGTCATCATGAATAAGTGAATATGTATGAATCATTTCTAGTGCAATTGCGCTCTTCATACCTAACTCATACTCGGTATTTAGTGAATCTAAAGTGAGTAATAACAGAACTGGTCGGATGCGTTTACCTCCAGCATTTAATGAATACAACATACTTTCTTCTAGCTGAGTATCCATTACTGATTTATTTATCGCAACCGATAATTCATTATTGACTTCATCTATTAATTTATTCATCGGTAGATTCGTCATTTTTTACATCCTCAGCTTCTTCTTTTATTAAGTCATTCACCTTTTTTTCGGCATTTTTTAAAGTTGTGTCACAAGCTGCTGATAGTTTCATACCACGTTGATATAAATCTAATGATTCCTCTAAAGATACTGTTTCATTATCTAATTTTTGAACAATTTGCTCTAATTCTTGCATCATTTCTTCAAAACTTTGCGTTTCTTTAGTCATTATTACACCTTACTTTCGTAACTTTTGCATCTACTAAGCCATCTTTCATTGTTAACGTCAATTGATCATTTTCTGTTAAATCTTTAGTACTCGTAATGACTTCGTCTTTTTTATTAACAATTGCATATCCACGCAACATTGTATTAGTTGGACTTAAATTGTTTAAGTTTTCTACTTTATTTTTCAAATCATTTTTATAACTTAATATCTTAGAATTCAATAATTTAACAAGTTGGTTTGTCAATTGAAGATTATTTTGTTGTTCTTGATTAACACTACTTAGTAATGCTTTTAAATTATAACGTTGTTGCAACAGCATTAATCGATGTCTCTGTTGTTCAAAAGTTGCCTGAATTTGTTGTTTCAGTCTCTTTTCTAAATCATCTCGACGTTGTATCTGTTGATCATACAATAAAGTTGGTTGTTTAAACTTGTAATACGATGACAAATGTTCAACATGTTTACGTTGTTGTTCTAAATGTTTCTTGATGAAACGAGTCAATGTAAACTGATATTGCTGTATTTGTTGCAGCAATTCATATTGGTCTGGTGTTGCAATAACAGCAGCTTGAGTTGGAGTCGCAGCTCTGATGTCTGCAGCAAAATCACTTAATGTAAAGTCTGTTTCATGACCTACTGCTGATATAATCGGTGTCTTACAATTATATATTGCACGGACGACAGCTTCTTCGTTAAAATTCCATAAATCTTCTATGGATCCACCGCCTCGACCTACAATAATGGTATCTACACCTAAACTATCTGCATATTCAATTTTTTCAATAATGTCGTCCTTTGCTTTTTCACCTTGAACCAAAGTACTAATTTGTATTTGTTCAGCTAATGGAAAACGACTATTTATCGTTGAATGGATATCTCGAATTGCGGCACCTGTACTCGCTGTTAAAACTGCAATTTTTTTAGGAAACTTAGGTATTGATTTCTTATTCGCTTTATCAAAACAACCTTCTTCAGTTAATTTTTTCTTTAATGCTTCTAATTTTTGATATAAGTTCCCTATACCATCTAATTGCATTTTATTTACATAAATTTGATAGTTTCCACGACGTTCAAAAACAGAAACACGTGCTTCTAATAAGACTTCATCTCCTTCTTTAGGTTCGAAGTTTAATTTAGAAGCACTACCTTTGAACATCATGGCACTTATAACGCTTTCTTTATCTTTCACATTAAAATATAAATGACCACTTGAATGCTTTTTGAAATTTGAAAGCTCACCTTTAATCAATACAGATTGGAGATGTGGATCTTGATCAAATTTATATTTAATATATTTCGTTAAAGCTGAAACACTTAAATAATCTGACATATAACATCACTCAATTTTATTTTTTTATATTACTCAATACACCATTTATAAATTTATAATGATCATCATCACTGAATTGTTTTGTTAATTCAACTGCTTCATTCATTACGACTTTAGCAGGTGTATCACTGTGTAATATTTCATATGTTGCCATTCTTAAAATAATACGATCCGTTTTTAATAAACGTGCAATAGTCCAATCTTTTAAATAAGGACTAATTGTCTCGTCTAATACAGGTTCGTGATCTTTAACGCCAGAAACTAGCCAATGAATAAATTCGAAGTCTAAATCTGGATTATCGTCTTTAATAAAACTTATCGCTTCATTTATCGTTAAATCACTGTCCTTCATTTCTAATTGAAATAAAGTTTGAAAAGCTTGCACTCGGGATTCTTTACGACTCATTTTTAACTCCTTCAAACGTTTGTATTTTTCTTTATTTAATTACTGAATTAGGTATGACATTACTTTTCAATAACGATTTGTGTAATGTGAATATTAATTTGCTTAGGTTCTATCGCTGTCATATTAGAAATTGAATTAAAAATTGACGTTTGAATTTTGTTTGCAGTTTTTGAAATATTAACACCATGTTTTAATGCACAATATACATCTATATATATGCCATCTTCTTTACTCTCGATTTTTAAATCACGGCTTAAATTTTTACGACTAACTTTTTCTAAATTTGTTTCTTTTAATTCAGCAAAATGGCCAGTGATGCCTTCGACTTCCGAAGTAGCTATACTTGCAATAACAGATAGCACTTCTGGCGCTATTTCTACTTTACCTAATTTTGAATTTGAATAATCAGTTACTTTGACCATGGATTGACCTCCTATTAACCTTCATCATTCATAATGCTATTTTGCTCTAAAAAGTTTGTATTAAATTTACCGCTTCTAAATATATCGTTATTCAATAATTTAATATGGAATGGAATAGTTGTATCAATACCAAGAACCACAAATTCACTTAGTGCACGAATGCCAGCCATAATCGCTTCATCTCGTGTCGGTTCATGTATGATTAATTTCGCTACCATCGAATCATAATATGGCGGTATCGTATAATTAGTATAACATGCTGACTCTATTCGAACACCATATCCACCTGGTGCAAGATATTGCTCAATTTTACCTGGTGATGGCATAAAGTTCTTGTAAGGATTTTCAGCATTAATTCTAAATTCAATTGCGTGTCCTGTTAATTTAATATCTTCTTGTTTATACGGTAACACGTCACCCATAGCAACTTGTAATTGTAATTTAACTAAATCAATTCCTGTTACCATTTCAGTTACAGGATGTTCTACTTGAATACGTGTATTCATTTCCATAAAATAAAATTTATTATCATTTAAATCATATATAAACTCAATTGTTCCCGCATTTTCATAATTTACAGCTTTCGCTGCACGAACTGCGGCATTTCCCATTTCACGACGTGTTTCATCATCTAAAATTGGGGAAGGTGCTTCCTCCACTAATTTCTGCATACGTCTTTGAATTGTACAATCACGTTCTCCTAAATGAATTACATTACCATAGCTGTCCCCAACAATTTGGATTTCAATATGGCGGAAGTTTTCGATGAATTTCTCCATATAAAGTCCACCATTACCAAATGCAGTTTGAGCTTCTTGTTCTGTCATTCGGAAGCCAGTTTCAAGTTCTTTTTCATCACGAGCAACACGGATACCTTTTCCGCCACCACCAGCAGTAGCTTTAATGATGACCGGATAGCCAATTTTTTTGGCGATTTTCTTAGCTTCTGAAACGTCTTTCATTAAACCGTCACTACCAGGAACAACTGGAACATTGGCTTTAATCATTTCTGCCTTAGCAACATCTTTGATACCCATTTTTTGGATAGATTGATAACTTGGTCCAATGAACTTCAATTGGCATGCTTCGCATAATTCTGCAAAGTCAGCATTTTCAGCTAAAAAGCCATAACCCGGATGAACGCCATCACAACCTGTAGAAGTTGCAATAGATAAGATGTTCGGAATATTTAAATATGAATCTTTAGACAAAGTGGGACCTACGCAATATGCTTCATCAGCAATTTGAGTATGTAGCGCATCTTTATCCCCTTCAGAATAGATTGCAACAGTTTGGATGCCTAAATCACGACAAGCGCGAATAATCCTAACTGCGATTTCACCGCGGTTTGCAATTAAAACCTTTTTCATTATTTCACCTTAAATAACGGTTGGCCATACTCTACCATTTGTCCGTCTTCTACTAAGATTTCAACAATTTCACCTGAAATTTCTGCTTGAATTTCATTAAATAGTTTCATTGCCTCTAAAATACACACTGTTGTTTCATTTGAAACAGTGTCCCCAACTTGCACATATGCTTCTTCATCTGGAGATGGCGATTTGTAAAATGTACCTACCATAGGTGCATTAATTGTTTTGTGATTATCTGAAGTTGGCTTTGGAGCTTCAGTTTTATTGCTATCAGTTGATTGTACTTGAGGCATAGGCATTGCCGCAGCTTCAACTGGCATTTGTGAGATTTGTGGCGTGATAATCTCAGTTTCTTTTTCTTTCTTAAGCGTCACTTTGCCTTTAGTATCTTCAATATTGATTTCCGTTAAAGTTGATTTATCCAGAATTTCAATTAATTCTTTGATTTCTTTAAAGTTCATTATTACTGACTCCTTCAGTTTGTTTTCATCTACCCGTCTATTTTACTTGAGACAACTCTTCAATTCAAGCATGTTCATATTGCTGGCGACATTATAAGTCTATCCCAAAGTTATAATAAAAACACATTTTAAATTAAAAACACTTGTGTATTTATTACTTAACATTGACTCATCTTAACTCTTGATTAAAAATTTTATGCATTCAGTTAAACATATCAATGTTATTTTTATTAGCTATTATGTTTTATCCTCAACAATATGATATGTAGATATATACCTTTACTTATGTCTATGTTTTTTCACTACCAATTAGACGATTCGTTTTATATTTTAAAAATTATTTTAAAAATAAAAAGCCTCATATCAGCATATAACCTATAATCATTTTAGGCAATAGCTTTATGAGACTTATTTAGAATATCTTACGTTAAATCAGTATAGTGAATACAAGCTATTTGTTAACAAATTAGAGATTATCCTCTTGAAATGTAGCTTCCATCACCAGTGTTGATAATTAAAACGTCACCTTCGTTTACAAATAAAGGTACATTTAATGTATAACCAGTTTCAACAGTTGCCGATTTAGTGGCACCAGTTGCAGTATCACCTTTAATACCAGGTTCTGTTTCAGTTACTGTTAATTCAACAGTTTTAGGTAATTCAACACCGATAGTTTCACCTTCGTATGTTTGAATTTGTACTTCCATACCTTCTTTTAAGTAATTCAATTCTTCTTTTAAGTAATCACTTGAAAGTTCTGTTTGTTCAAAGCTTTCATTATCCATAAATACATGATTATCTCCGTCAGCATATAAATATTGCATGCGACGATTTTCAATCATTGCTGGTTCAACTTTTTCACCAGCTCTAAACGTTTTCTCTTGAATTGCACCAGTTCTTAAATTACGTAATTTTGAACGAACGAATGCTGAACCTTTACCAGGCTTTACATGTTGGAAGTCTATAACTTTCCAAATAGCGTTATCAACAGAAATTGTTAAACCTGTTTTAAAATCATTAACCGAAATCATTCAGTTTCCTCCTCATTTTACACGCTTATGTTAAAACTATAAGGTCTTTTGTGCATTTAGTAAAGACTTGACAACCATTTTCTGTAATTAAAATATCATCTTCTATTCTTATACCGCCCAAACCTTCTATATAAACACCAGGTTCTACTGTAACACAGTTGTTAACTTGAAGTTTATCTTGTATCGTACGAGCCAGCATTGGCCCTTCATGGATTTCTAAACCAATACCATGTCCTAGTGAATGTCCAAATTCTTTTCCATACCCTTTTGACTCTAAATAGTTTCTTGAAATGGCATCAGCTTCTGCACCAGTCATGCCAGGTCTAATCTCATTAATTGCTTTCATTTGAGATTCAAGTACTATTTGATATATTTCTTTCAGTTTAGGATCTGGTTCTCCAATAGCAAATGTTCTAGTAATATCTGAACAATAGCCGTTATAATACGCGCCAAAATCTAATGTAATCATGTCGCCTTTTTCAATAATTTTATCACTTGCAACACCATGTGGTAATGCACCTCTATGACCAGATGCTACAATCGTATCGAATGATGGTCCATCTGCTCCTAATTCTAGCATTTTGCTTTCTAATATTGCCTTTAATTCTTTTTCAGTCATGCCTGCTTTTACAACAGTTAAAATATATTCATATGTTTCATCAACAATATTAGCTGCTTTTTGAATTAAAGCAATTTCGTCAGCATCTTTGACGTCTCTAATTTTATCTACAGTATTAGAAATGCTTATTAATGATATACGGCTTTTATTTAATTCAAGGTATGTATCATAACTTACATGATGCCCCTCAAAACCTACATTTTCAAAATTTTCTTGGTGTAGCAATTCTTTAATCTCACCAATAATAGTAGATTTACGATTAATAATTTCATAATTTGGCGCCTGCTTAGTTGCTTGATCAATATATCTAAAGTCTGTTATCAAATATTGTTTATCTTTAGATATGATAAGTGCTCCACTGGTACCAGTAAAACCTGATAAATATCTTCTATTGTAATCCGAAAGAATGATAATCGCATCTAAATGTTTTTGTTCTAAAATACGATGCACTTGTGTTATTCTGCTCATCTTATTACCTCCTAGTGAAACGTTTGTGCATTTCAACTTTATACATTAAAATAATATCATAATAAGGATAAAAAATAATAGATATTGATTTTAGGGAGATAGTAATGAAAAAATTGGTTTCAATTGTTGGCGCAACATTATTGTTAGCTGGATGTGGATCACAAAATTTAGCACCATTAGAAGAAAAAACAACAGATTTAAGAGAAGATAATCATCAACTCAAACTAGATATTCAAGAACTTAATCAACAAATTAGTGATTCTAAATCTAAAATTAAAGGGCTTGAAAAGGATAAAGAAAACAGTAAAAAAACTGCATCTAATAATACGAAAATTAAATTGATGAATGTTACATCAACATACTACGACAAAGTTGCTAAAGCTTTGAAATCCTATAACGATATTGAGAAAGATGTAAGTAAAAACAAAGGCGATAAGAATGTTCAATCGAAATTAAATCAAATTTCTAATGATATTCAAAGTGCTCACACTTCATACAAAGATGCTATCGATGGTTTATCACTTAGTGATGATGATAAAAAAACGTCTAAAAATATCGATAAATTAAACTCTGATTTGAATCATGCATTTGATGATATTAAAAATGGCTATCAAAATAAAGATAAAAAACAACTTACAAAAGGACAACAAGCGTTGTCAAAATTAAACTTAAATGCAAAATCATGATAGGAGTCTTTTAATGCGTAATATAATATTTTATCTTGTACTTATTATTGCTGCGATTGGATTAGTAATGAATCTAGATGCCTTTATTTTTTCAATCGTCAGAATGTTAGTCAGCTTTGCTGTAATAGCTGGTATTATTTATCTGATTTATTATTTCTTCATCTTAACTGAAGACCAACGCAAATATCGCAAAGCGATGCGTAAGTATAAAAGAAATCAAAGAAGAAAATAGATAAAAAAATGGAAGCACTTGTAGGTAAAATAGTCTACGTGCTTCCATTTTTTATTCTAAAAACTACTTTCTAAACATCCATTCATCTGAACGATATTTTTCAGTTAATTCTTCCACTTCTGCCAATTGAGCTTCTGTTAATTCAAGTGGCTTTAATTCTATATTTAAACCTTTCTTAAAACCTTTCTCGAAAGCTTCTTCCATTTGACTAATAGTAATGTGTTTATCTGAAATATCATTGATGGCAACTGCTTTTTCAACGAATGCCTCTTTCATTTTTAATTTTAATCTTTCATTTTTATAAATAAACATATCAAACAGTTCATCAATATCAATATCTTGTAAAATCGAACCGTGTTGGAGGATTACGCCCTTTTGTCTCGTTTGAGCACTCCCAGCAATCTTACGGCCTTCAACAACTAGCTCATACCAACTTGGTGCATCAAAACACACTGAACTTCGAGGTTGTTTTAATTTTTGACGCTCTTCAGGCGTTTTAGGTACCGCAAAATAAGTATTAAATCCTAAGTTTTTAAATCCTTCTAATAATCCTTGTGAAATCACTCTGTACGCTTCTGTAACTGTAGAAGGCATATTCGGATGCGATTCAGGCACAATCACACTGTAAGTTAACTCTTTATCATGTAGCACCCCACGGCCACCAGTTTGACGCCTTACGAGACCAAAACCTTTCTCTTTAACCTTATCAATATCAATTTCTTTTTGTAGCCTTTGGAAATACCCTATTGATAATGTTGCAGGATTCCATGTGTAAAAACGTATAACTGGATCAATTTCACCTCTAGAGACAAAATTTAATAACGCTTCATCCATTGCCATATTATAATATGGGTCTTTACTTCCTGTATTAATAAAATTCCAAGTTTCAGTCATATTCAAGAACTCCTATCAGCAAAATGTATAATATTTGATTCGCTAATTAATCAATTTAACTAAATGAATAATAATTGCAATTCTTTAGTGAAATATTTTGATAATTTGACCTAACAGTCTTATAATTATATTATCGTTTAATTAGGGAGGATGCAAGATGAGTGCTAGTTTGTACATCGCAATAATTTTAGTTATAGCAATTATTGCTTATATGATTGTTCAACAAATTCTTAACAAGCGAGCTGTTAAAGAATTAGATCAAAATGAATTCCATAATGGGATTAGAAAAGCTCAAGTCATCGATGTTAGAGAGAAAGTTGACTATGACTACGGTCACATTAATGGGTCTCGCAATATTCCTATGACAATGTTCAGGCAACGATTCCAAGGATTAAGAAAAGATCAACCGGTATACTTATGTGATGCCAATGGGATTGCTAGCTATAGAGCCGCTCGTATTTTGAAAAAGAATGGATATACAGATATCTATATGTTAAAAGGCGGCTATAAAAAATGGACTGGAAAAATAAAGTCTAAAAAATAGTTTTTGTAAATTTAATATACGATTTAATAAAATCTGAGTGTTAATTGATCATCAATAACAATACTCAGATTTTAATTTTTTAACAAAGTCTGTTACTATATTTCTCTAGCTTCACTGATCATTAAACTTAGTTTCAGCATAATAAAGAAAGTTCAGCTCATTTTCAATACGATTCAATTACCGCAATCTAAAAAATGAAAAGACAATTTCTATGAAAGAATAATACCAAACCCTAAGAGTTATTACTTCGGTTTAGTTTTCTTGTTTAAATAGAAATTGTCTTTTTCAATTGATTTTGAAACCATTATCCTTAAATCTTCATACAAAGTTAGAATAATAATTCTCGGAATATGTGTTTAATACTTTATTTTTCCTGTTTAAGATTTTCAAACTTTAATATTGGTTTACGAGCAGCTGTAGCTTCGTCTAATCGATCAATCACAGTTGTATGTGGTGCTTCTAGCACTTTATCAGGATCATTTTTAGCTTCTTCAGCAATACTAATTAATGTATCGATAAAATAATCAAGTGTTTCTTTAGACTCTGTCTCAGTCGGTTCAATCATCATACCTTCTTCAACATTTAATGGGAAGTATATTGTTGGTGGATGTACACCGAAATCTAATAATCGCTTAGCCATGTCTAAAGTACGTACACCAAATTCTTTTTGACGCACACCACTTAACACAAACTCGTGTTTACAATATTGTTTATAAGGTATTTCAAAGTGTTTAGATAAACGTGCTTTAATATAATTCGCATTAAGAACCGCTGCTTCAGAAACCTCTTTAAGTCCAGTTGCTCCCATAGTTCGAATATACGTATAAGCTCTTAAGTAAATACCAAAGTTACCATAAAATGGTTTTACACGTCCGATAGAATTTTTAATGTCATTATCATATTTAAATTTGTCGCCATCTTTAATAACCATTGGCTTTGGTAAGTAACTTGCTAGTTCTTTTACTACACCGACTGGACCTGAACCAGGACCGCCACCACCATGTGGACCAGTAAATGTTTTATGCAAGTTTAAATGAACAGCATCAAATCCCATATCTCCTGGGCGAACTTTGTCCATAATAGCGTTTAAATTCGCACCATCATAATATAATAGACCACCAGCATTATGGACGATTTCACGGATTTCCATAATATTTTTTTCGAAAATACCTAAAGTGTTTGGATTAGTTAACATAATAGCTGCTGTATTTTCATTTACAACACGTTTCAAGTCATCAATATCAACTTCGCCACGTTCGTTTGATTTTACAGTAACTGATTTAAATCCTGCAAATGAAGCTGAGGCTGGATTCGTACCATGCGCAGAATCTGGCACAATGACTTCATCACGATGACCTTCACCATTATTCTCATGGTAAGCTTTAAATATCATCAATGCAGTCCATTCACCATGTGCGCCAGCAGCTGGTTGTAATGTCACCTCATCCATACCAGTAATTTCTTTTAATTCTTCTTGCAAACTATAAATAATTTCTAATGAACCTTGAACTTGATCTTCATCTTGTAATGGATGTGATTCACTAAATCCTGGTATTCTAGCAACCTTTTCATTAATTTTAGGGTTATACTTCATCGTACATGAACCCAATGGATAAAATCCGTTGTCTACACCGAAATTTTTATTTGAAAGTTCAGTATAATGACGTACTAAGTCTAGTTCAGCAACTTCAGGAAACTCCGCTTTGTTTTTACGAATAAATTTATCATCTAACAATGACTCAACAGAATTTGTTTTAATATCACTTTTTGGTAATGAATATGCATATCTGCCTTCACGAGATCTTTCAAAAATTAATGGACTTGATTTACTAGTCATTTAACTCACCAGCCTTTTCTACAAATGTATCGATTTCATCTTTTGTTCTTAATTCAGTTACAGCTATTAACATGTGATTTTTAAAGTCGTCTGAAACAACACCTAAATCAAAACCACCGATAATATTGTACTTCACTAATTCCTCGTTAACTTGTTGAATTGGTTTGTCAAATTTGACTACAAACTCATTGAAAGATGTACCATCTAATACTTCAAAACCTTTTTTAATAAATTGTTGTTTAGCATAGTTAGCATGTTCTATATTTTGAACTGCAATATCATAGATACCTTGTTTACCAAGTGCTGACATTGCAATTGATGACGCTAGGGCATTTAATGCTTGGTTAGAACAAATATTAGATGTCGCTTTATCGCGTCGAATATGTTGTTCACGTGCTTGTAGTGTTAATACAAAGCCACGATTACCTTCATCATCTTGTGTTTGACCGACTAATCTACCTGGCACTTTACGCATTAACTTTTTCGTCGTTGCAAAATATCCACAATGTGGCCCACCGAATTGAGCAGGAATTCCGAATGGCTGAGTATCACCTACAACAATATCTGCACCAAATGAACCTGGAGGTGTAAGTAATCCCAATGCTAATGGATTTGCATATACGATAAATAATGCTTTTTTCTCTTCAATAAAGCTATGAATCTTTTCAAGATCTTCAATTGAACCGTAGAAGTTTGGATATTGTACTGCAACAGCTGCTGTTTCATCATCCACTGCTGCTTCTAATTTTTTCAAATCTGTAACAGTGCCATCTAAATCGATTTCCACTACTTCGAATTCCTTACGCGTCTTAGCATAAGTATGAAGTACTTGTAATGCTTGATAATGCAAACCTTTTGAGACTACAATTTTATTTTTCTTTGTTTGACTAAATGCTAAAATACATGCTTCAGCAAAGCTAGTCATCCCATCATACATAGAAGAATTTGCTACATCCATATCTGTTAATTCACAAATTAAAGTTTGGAACTCAAAAATGGCTTGTAATTCACCTTGAGAAATTTCCGGTTGATATGGCGTATATGCTGTGTAAAATTCTGATCTTGAAATCATAGCATCCACAACTGATGGCGCGTAATGATCATAAACACCAGCACCCAAAAATGATGTATGCGTTTCTTTAGTGATATTCTTGCTTGCAATGCGATTTAATCTTCTAAGTAACGTTGTTTCCGCTTCGCCTTCAGCAATATTTAAATCTCTATTTAATAAAATGTCACTTGGTACATCACCGAATAATTCTCCTATAGATTTTGCACCAATTGTTTGTAACATTTCTTGCTTGTCTTTTTCAGTTAAAGGTATATAACGATGACTCACAATGCACACCCCTTTTTAATTATTTATCAATTTGATTTTTCTTAACAATTTTCGCTTTTAATTGACGCTTACGAACTTGAACAAGCAACTCTCTATCCATTTCAAACTCATCTCTTTTTATCATTGCAAGTGCAATTGATTTTCCTGATGATGGAGACTGTGTTCCTGAAGTTACTTCTCCAATAATATTTCCATCTAAATCCATAACTTCATAACCAGTTCTTGCAATTCCTTTTTCAAGTAATTCTAATCCCACTGTTCTTCTTGGTGCACCATTTTCTTTTTGATCTTTTAATACAGATTTACCAATAAAATCAGCATCAATTAATGGTTTACTTGCAAAAGCGATACCACCTTCATATGGTGTAATTGATTCAGTTAAATCTTGTCCATGTAATGGCAATCCAGCCTCTAATCTTAATGTATCACGAGCGCCTAACCCACATGGCATAACATTATACTCTAATAAACCATCCCAAATTTTTTCAGTATCATCGATATTACAATAAATTTCAAACCCATCTTCACCTGTGTAACCTGACTGAGATAAAATGACGTTTGCTCCAAATAATTTGACACCCTGTTTAAATTCAAACATTTTCATTTCAGTTACATCTTCATCAACTAATTGATTAATTAAATCTCTAGCTTTTGGTCCTTGTATTGCTAATTGACCATATTGGTTTGATACATTTTGTACTTCAACATCAAATTTCTCTTTGTGTTTTAAAATCCAATTAAAATCTTTTTCAGTATTAGCAGCATTAACAACTAATAAATAATTGTCGTCAGCTAATTTATATATTACTAAATCATCAATAATACCGCCTTCTTCATTACATAAAGCAGTATATAATGCTTTTGAAGTAGTTAAATTATCAGTATCATTTGATAATAAATATTGCACAAACTGACTAGCATCTTTACCTGTTACTTCAATTTCACCCATATGACTAACATCAAACAGGCCAATTTCGTATCGAACAGCATTATGCTCCTCTTTAATACTTGAAAATTGAACAGGCATCGCCCATCCTCCGAATTCCACAATTTTTGCACCTCTATCAACATAATTTTGATATAAAGGTGTTTGTTTTAAATCACTTGACATTGAAATACCCCCTTAAAATTATAAAAACAGGATAGCAATCGCTACCCTGTTTATAAATCACCAATTCAGGAACGCGTTACAGTATTATCCTTTTGCCTGAGAGTTTCGTAATAAATTACTTGCACCTTCGGCGATAGAGTCTTAATACTCTATTCTCTCTAATACTGATCACTCGCTTTTATTAAATTTAGCAATTCATAATATATTTCTGAAATTGATAGCAAATGACTATCAAATTTCTTGAATGCGATTTCATTATATCTTAAAATCCGTGAGCAATACAAGTCATTTAACTGCGTGATTGTCTTATTATTTGCATTAGGTCGATGTGGGTCATCATTGATTCGACTATATATAATATCAATATTACAATCTAACCAAATAATGTTTTTTTGATTTTTCAAAAAATTAAATGCCTCTTCACTTTCAATAATACCACCACCAGTAGCAATTATATCTGCAGTGTTAATACATTCTTGCAAACATGTGAACTCTAAATTCCTGAAATATTGTTCACCATGTTTACTAAATATTTCTGGTATTGTTAACTTATACTTTTCTTCGATATATGAATCTATATCAATAAATGATAAATTTTGCTCATCTGCAACGTATTTACCAATCGTAGATTTACCGGTACCCATGAAACCAATTAAAATTATTGGTGATTTATCATGATTCATGCGTTTTCCCTTCTTTCAATAACAAAACAATCTTATAGTTATAGTCAGTTTCTATATTATATAATGTCTTTAATTTTAAACTATATTGACTGATATAAAAAGTGAAAATGGAAAAATAAATTGCTGTTAGCATCAATAAGAACGGCGTAACATATCCTTTTTCTTTATATAAATCAAAATTAATAAATTATTTCACATCCTTTTTAATAGTACTCATTTAAATACTAGTAAGTTATACATAAATAGTTTTAGTCTGCACATTTGTACCGACTTTAACTGTTATCGTTATTTTAATAATGGATTTATAGTAGATATTTGCAGTAAATGCTGTAACATTATTAATCATTGTTATATTTCCTCTGTCATTTACAACTTTAATAATTTTATTATTTATTAATTTGTATTCGATCATTTCTTCACCTTTATGTAAAATGATACGCTGTTGCCTAATTTCAATATCGTTTCTATCTACTCCTTTAAAATCCTCTAGAATATCTCTTGAGAAAAATTCGAAATCTACATTTGTTAATTCCCTACTTTCAATTAGAAAAGTTTTGCTAAGTCTAATTAAGTCTGGAACAATTAGTAAAGTTATACTTATAACCATCATCGCTACTAACATTTCAATGAGCGAAAAAGCTTTGACATTAATACTGTATACATGTCTTTTGATAAGAAGTGGTATTTTTTGAAATAGCACAAATTTGTTGGTCACTTTGCTTAATATCATACTTCCCTATAGTTACCCCCTTCTTAAGTTCTTCTTTATTAATTTTAGATACAGTCGTCAAAATTACTTTAGAAGCATCAATTGTTTGTAGTTTATGGTTTATACTCGCTTGCATTTGATTCATCATTGGTATCAATAGTAATGTAATCAATCCAATTAGCAAAAATCCAGCCATACTATCTATTAAGAATGATCCTTTACACTTATAGCTTTTCATAACGAATTCTTCCTTTTTCAATATGGAATATTATTCTATAAATTGAATTGTTATTGTCAATTGTTATACTACCAAATTTATTGATATTCCCTTTTTTATCAAAGGCAATAATATCAACTTTTGCAACATTAATTATTTTGCCTACTTTTAATTTTAGAAATCGTATTTTATTATTCTCTATTACTTTAATAGTGTCACTGTTTTCATAAAATCTAACATTGATATATCCTTGATTTGCTATAGCTTGCGACTTAATATAATTCAATTCAGTAATAAAAGAAATGATATTTGCCTCATCATCTATTACTCTAAGATTGCTTAATCCTTTAGATGTCATTGTCAAAAGTAGAAATATACTGATTAACATCATTACCACAAGCATCTCAATCATAGTAAATGCTGACTGCTTTCTAATTTGCAACTGCTTCTCCATTACTAATTGTTATTGTCTCTCCTGATTTACATGTCTTTTGTGCTTCTTTTATAAAACCATCTGCAATTAAGTCTTCAATAGACGATGGATTTCTATTATGTTTCAATGCATACGCTTCAATTTGACTATTAACCATTTTTACCTGTGCATTACAACCTGTTGATTGTATGTGAGCAGTTTGTTTAGCAATATTTGGAATGATTAAAATTAATAATAAACTGATGATTAATAACACTAATAGCATCTCTATCAATGTAAACGCTTGAGTTTTCTTAAGAAATTTAAACATATATTAACCTCCATTATTTTATACTTTGCATCATTTGAAACATTGGTAACATAATTACTAAATAAATTGCGACAATAAATAAACCTAAAATCAAAAATAAAATAGGCTGTAAAAACTGAGTCTGTTTTATCGCTTTATCTTCTATTTGTTTTACTAATATTTGCGAATATAACTTTAGTTCTACTTCTAGCTTCCCTCTCTTTTCACCTTGTAGCACAAACTTAATTAATTGAGGCTTAAAGCATTTTAGTTTTTCTAAAATTTGAGGCAAACCATATCCCATTTCTGAATAAGTTAATAAGTATTTACCTAGAAACTGTCTAAATGGATCACTACTATGGTTAATATAAACGTCTACTATTGATTGAAGTGTAATACCATTTTTATAAAACAACACTAATTCATTAGTTACAAAATAAGTTTTAAATAATTGGAAATAGCCTGATATTAGCGGTAGTTTCATCACAAAGTTTATCTTATTGAGCATATTTAAATTGTTATAAATTAATTTCATAATAATAGCCAACATAGATACTATTATGAGCATTACTACAATTATAGTAGGTAAGCTGGTAATGAAAAAAGACAATGTTTTTTGAAAAGAAGATAGTTGAATATTCATAGAAGTATATAATTGTTGAAACTGTGGAATTACTGTGAGGTTTAATATAATAATCATAGCAATAAAGATAGAAACTAGTATTAAGGGGTATTGCAGTGTCTTTAACAATCGTTGTTCTGACTTTCTATTCACTTTCATATAATTTACGGTTTCTTCTAGAACGTCTATAATATTGCCAAATCTTTCTGCCAAATATACTTGCATGACGATAGTATCGCTATAACCTATCAGTGATAATATTTGATTGCATGGTGCACCATTTGAAATTTCACTTAGAATGGTGGTACCTAATTGCTTATTTTTATATGTCATTTGAAGATTTAAAAATTGAAAACTTTGATACAGAGTGAAACCATATTTCAACAAATTACATAAATTTGAAAGTAAGTCGATTTGTTGGGCCTTACTTAATTGTCGCTTCTTAGAATGTAGTTTAAATGTATTTATCCATTGTAGTTTCACAAATGACACCTGCTTTTGTCATATCATCAAGTTTATCTTCTAAGTTCTTAAATGATGATGGTAATGAATGATTATGGGAAAAGAAATATCGGAGTTGTTGCTGAGATAGAATTTCACATACTAATTGTCGCTGTTGCTTAATAGTAGTTACAAGTCGTTGGTTTATAATTAAGTTAGTTGCCTGTATCAATTCTTGTACAGAAATGCCCATTTCTAATAGCCTTAAAATAGCACCTTTACAATCAGTTGCATGCAATGTAGTCAGAACAAGGTGACCACTTAAACTAGCCTGTATAACACACTTGGCAACATCTTTATCTCTGATTTCACCTATTAAAATAACATCAGGATCACATCTTAAAATAGCTTTAAACGAATTTACATAGTTAATGCCAGCTTTATCATTCACATTAATTTGGACGATACCAGGAATTTGCATCTCTACAGGATCCTCTATAGAAATTACATTTAAATTCAAGGCTTTATTCGCGTATGAGACCATTTGATACATTAATGTACTCTTTCCTGAACCAGTTGGCCCACTAAACAATAGTAATCCTTGTTTCTTATTCATGAGGTGTTTAAAATCATTGAATTTATAAGTTGATTTCTGTTGTTGAAAAAATTGAGGTACAATTCTGATAACACAACTTTCTTGGCCAAGTGACAATGGTAAAGTTGATATTCTCAAAAAATATATTTTATTGAAATGGTAACTATATCGACCGCTCTGTGCGACTTGCTGTGTAGAAACATCAAGCCCAGCTTGAAACTTCATATAAACTAATAACTTTTGATAAATGCTATTCCCAATTTGTTCATACTGCTCCAAGTTATCATTAATTCTAAATTTAATACTTACTTCATTTTTAACTGGAATAAAATGTACATCACTCGCTTTCATTTCTATCGCTTTATTAATTATTTCTTGAAATAGAATCTTCAAAAAAGGGCTTGGGACATTAAGTTCTTAGGCAATGTAAAAAAGCTGATTTCTATTAATTATTTGATAGAAATCAGCTTTTTTGATATGTATTTTATAATGTACAGCTCGTTGAGCTGCTATTTTCC
>NZ_JACVZM010000015.1:0-65495 GCF_017151935.1 Staphylococcus sp. EG-SA-14
TTCAGTGTAAAATGTACTTGGGTCATGTAAAAGTCCTCCTGGGTATGTTTTTGTCGTTAAAAACATTGTACCGTAAAAGGACTGTTATATGGCCTTTTTACTTTTACACAATTATACGGACTTTATCGTATTTTTTAAAACTAGATTTTAACAATGAACTTTATGGATAATCAGATGAACTATTTATTTTCCAAATATAGTTACTAAACAAAAGTTTGTTCATGATTAATATAAGCCGTTATCAATCTTCATTTTCCAAGCATAAATCGCCCAGCTATTAATATAGGCTGGACGATTCTTTTTATTATCATAATATAAATTTTAAGTAACGATCCTAAAACTTATGGATATAAACGGTTTAATAATCTTGGGAATGGCGCAGTTTCACGAACGTGTTCAACACCAGAAATCCATGCTACTGTACGCTCTAAACCTAAACCAAATCCACAGTGTGGCACACTACCATAACGACGTAAGTCTAAGTAGTAACTATATGCTTCTTCGTCTAATCCATGTTCTTTAACGCGTTGTTCTAACAATTCTAAGTCATCCACACGTTCAGATCCACCAATAATTTCACCGTATCCTTCAGGTGCAATTAAGTCTGCACATAATACAGTTTCTTCATTTTCAGGATTTGGTTGCATATAGAAAGGCTTAATTTTAGTTGGATAATTAGTAATAAACACCGGTAAATCATAATGATTAGCAATGGCTGTTTCATGTGACGCACCAAAATCTTCGCCCCATTCAATATCATCAAAACCTTCTGCTTTTAAGAATTCAATTGCATCATCATATGAAATTCTAGGGAATGGTGTCGCAACTTTTTCAAGTTTTGATGTATCACGCTCTAAAATTTTCAACTCTAGTTTACAATTTTCTAAAACTGATTTTACAACATGTGTTACATATTGTTCTTGAATTTCTAAACTTTCAGCATGATTTGTGAAAGCCATTTCCCCTTCAATCATCCAGAACTCGATCAAGTGTCTACGTGTTTTTGATTTTTCAGCTCTGAAAGTTGGACCAAATGAAAATACTTTTCCGTGTGCCATTGCTGCAGCTTCTAAGTATAACTGACCACTTTGAGATAAAAACGCATCTTGATCAAAGTATTTAGTATGGAATAATTCACTTGTACCTTCTGGCGCACTTGCTGTCAAAATTGGTGGATCAACCTTTGTAAATCCATCTTTGTTGAAGAATTCATACGTTGCACGAATAACTTCATTTCTAATTTTCATTACAGCATGTTGTTTTTTAGAACGTAACCATAAATGACGGTGATCCATTAAGAATTCTGTACCATGATTTTTAGGTGTAATCGGATAGTCATGCGCTTCTGAAATAACTTCAATTGATTTCACTTGCATTTCGTATCCTAAGTCAGAACGATTATCTTCTGTAATTGTGCCTGTAACGTATAGAGATGATTCTTGAGTAATTTCTTTCGCAAGTTTGAATACCTCTTCATCAACTTCTGATTTAACTACTACGCCTTGCATAAAGCCTGTTCCATCACGTAATTGTAAAAAGGCGATTTTACCACTTGAACGTTTATTTGTTAGCCAAGCACCAATTGTAACGTCTTGGTTTAAATGATCTTTCGCTTGTTTAATCGTTGTTTTCATAACCATTCTCCTATTTATTTTTTCGTTATACAATACTCATTCATTTTAACAAAATCCGCTTTCAAGTTCTAGAACTAGACTAAAAGATAACGTGTAAATGGTAATGATTTAAGCACAGATTTGAACATTAATTTATATTAAGACAATATAATCATCAGTTTCAGACAAAATATATAATAAAGCCTCAATATTATTTGTATGAAGGTCGTTTTTTGTGCTAACATTCAAGTTTAATTATAAAACTCAAATTTTGACGACCAAACAAAAATTCTTGTAACAGAACATAGCACATGTCATGTCACAAGAATTTTACTTTGTATTTCACTTTTTCTTTTTTTGAATTTGTCTTAATAATTTTCCAAACTGTTGAATGTCGCCTTTTTTCTGACGATAATTTTCAAGTGTTTGTTCAAAAAAGTTTTTATAATTACTGTTTATGAGTCGATCATCAAATGAAACTATTATGCCGCGATCATTTTCATTTCTAATTAATCTTCCAAGTCCTTGTCTAAAACGTGTAACTGCATCAGGTAATACATATTCCTTGAAAGTTGAAGTGAATTCAGAATCCATAAGCCAATATTTTACATTATGCTTGTTCATAAACGGTAACTTCGCTATCATCACACATTTAATACCATTTGCTTGAAAATCAAAACCTTCAAAAAATGTTGACGTACCAAGCAGTATGGCCTTATCAAAATTATTAAACTGTTGTACTATTTTATAATTTTGGTTCTGCTGTTGTGTTAATACAACATAATCTTCAAATTCTGGCAATTCATTTAGCATATCTTGTACCATATGCATCATTTTATAACTCGTAAATAAGACTAAACATTTTGATGACGTTATAGTCGTATATTCAATAATATAGCTTACGATCGATGCTACATACTCATCTATATTTTTATATTGATAAGATGCTACATCACTCGGTATAAATACACTAGTATTTTTTGCACTTTGTAACGACGTGTTAACTTCAAATGTATTAAAGTGAACATCTTTGTTGAATAACTGTTTAAAAGCATCAAACGAATGATTAAATTTTAAAGTACCAGATATAAAAATGAGTGATTTAAATTTTTCCAATACTTGTTTCGTCAATACATCTTTTACAGCGTAATCTTTCACATATAAACGTATTGTTGATTTTTGAGATAAATTTTTAATTGAAATGAAACTAGTATGTCCAGCTTTTAAACTTTGTTCGATATTTTTAAATTTATCTTTTAAATACAACAACTGTTTCCGTAATGATTTAACTGTTTTATGACTAATGCCATTGAATATTTCTAGCGTTTTATTTAACTTATCGATAATCGCATGTAAATCCTTCAAAATGTCTTTTGTTTCAAAAGTAAATACATTATGGAAGCGATGAATATCATCATCATAAACATCAGAATCATTGATAATCGTAAATATCGTTGAGAACAATTGCTCATTTAACTCATGAATCTCATTCATACTAGCCTTCAAGCCAAAAATATCAATTGGTGCAATATCTAATTTTTCCAAAATTCGCTGCTTTTCCAGTTGATCGATTGCCTTTAACAATTTTTCATTTTCGTTTTTACCAATCAAACCAAGCTGATATTTAATATCAGCATAACTCAACTCATTTGTCACTTGATTTAAGGCATAGTCTGGTAAGCGATGTGCTTCATCCACTATACAATCATCAAACAATTGATATATTGAATTTTCAACATCAGAATGAATTAAATGTGCATGATTTGTAATACCAATTTGAATGTTCTGTGCATTTCGCTTAATAAAATTATAATAATGAACATCGTGACGTGCCGGTACATATGTTTCAATTTTCTGGTCAAAATACATCTTTTGACCACCTTTTAAATTTAATTCCTGTATATCTCCGGACGGCGTCTCTGTAATCCAAATCAACAATTGCATTTTCAAGATATTCACTTCGTAATTACTTGTGTCATCTTTTAAAATTTGACTAATAAGTCCCAATGAAATGTAATCACTTTTACTTTTAATCAATAGTGCATTAATTTTAAAATTCAACGCTTCATTCATTGCTGGAATATCTTTTTCTAACAATTGACTTTGCAGTAATTTAGTATTGGTAGAAATCATGACATGCTTCCCAGTTTCAATATTATACATCAAGGCCGCAAGTAAATATGCTAATGATTTACCACTGCCTAGTGATGCTTCAATCATTGCTTTTTCACTATGCATGAGCTGATCTAATATAGTTTCCGCTAAATATAATTGTTGCGGTCGATATGTTAAGCCAAGTTGATCTACAGCTTTGCTATATAAAGACTTCAAGCTGCCATTATAATTTGTTGTCGGCTTTTTAAAATCAACTTGCTTACGATAGATAATCTGTTCGAACTTTTCGTACGATTTATCCAATGGCTTTGCATCATATTGCCTAACCATCTCAAAGAAAATATCATACAAATCGTATTTCAACTGTTTACTTAAATAATATAATTGCTTTAAAGTATCTAACGGTAACTTTTCAAATTTTTCAAAAGCTAATATCATCAATTTAGCAGTAGTAGCGGCATCTTCGTCAGCTCGATGGGCATTTGCTAAGGTAATACCATGTGCCTCTGCTAATTCACTTAATTGATAGCTTTTATCTGTAGGAAAAGCTATTTTAAAGATTTCTAGTGTATCTATAACTTTTTTGGGACGATATTGAATATTACAATCTTTAAATGCCTTTTTAATAAAATTTAAATCAAAATCTACATTATGAGCGACAAAAATGCAATCTTTTATCTTATCGTAGATTTCTTGTGCAACTTGATTAAAATATGGCGCTTGTTGTAGCATATTTTCTTCAATGGATGTTAACGCTTGAATGAACGGCGGAATCTCTAAATTTGTTCTAATCATAGAATGATATGTATCAATAATTTGGTTATTGCGCACAAACGTTATACCAATTTGAATGATATCGTCAAAATCTAATTGGTTGCCTGTTGTTTCCAAATCCACAACGGCATAGGTTGCCATACCCATAGCTATCTCTCCTTGCTTTAGTGTTAAAAATCTATATCTGCACTAATTAAACGGTGTGATTCACCCGCTTCATCTCTAACAATTAGATAGCCATCGTAATCTAAATCAATTGCTTGTCCTTTAAACTGTTTATCATTTTCTGTAAATAGCAACGTTCTATTCCAAATATTAGAAGCTGCAATATATTCTTCACGAATTTCAGAAAAAGGTAACGTTAAAAATTGATTATATCTTTTTTCAATTTCTTGAAGTAATCTCTCTAAAAATTGATATCTATCTAATTTATTTTTATCATGTAATTGTATACTTGTTGCTCTATGTCTAATACTTTCATCAAAGTTTTCTAGTTGTTGCGTCAAATTAATACCTATACCACATATTATTGCTTCTATACCATCGTTATTAGCAACCATTTCAGTTAAGAAACCACACACTTTACCATTATCAATATATATATCATTCGGCCATTTCACTTTGACTTCATCTTGACTAAAATGTTGAATCGCATCTCTTATCCCTAATGCAATAAATAAATTAAATTTAGATATCATTGAGAATGCAACGTTAGGTCTTAACACGACAGACATCCAAAGTCCTTGCCCTTTTGAAGAACTCCAATGTCTATTAAATCGCCCACGACCTTTCGTTTGTTCATCACTCAAGATAAAAAATGAAGATTGATTTCCAACAAGTGACTTTTTCGCAGCAAGTTGTGTAGAATCTATTGAATCGTATACTTCACTAAAATCAAACAAAGCAGAACTTTTTGTATATTGGTCTATTATACCCTGATACCAAATATCTGGGAGTTGTTGTAATAAATGCCCTTTATGATTTACTGAATCAATTTTACATCCCTCTAACTTTAATTGGTCAATCACCTTTTTTACTGCAGTGCGTGAAATATTAAGTGATTCCGCAATGCTTTGTCCAGATATATAATTCGGTTTATTTTTATAGAGTAATTGAAGTACATCTTGACTATATTTTGACATGATTATCCACCCATTTCAAAATTTCAGTTTCTTCGTTGCTTACTTTACCTGTTACAATCGCTATCTCAATTTGTCTTAGTACATCTTTTAACCACGGACCACTTTTGGCATTTAAATGTGCCATAAGTACACCGCCATTAACCATCATGTCTTTTCTATTATGCATAGTTAAACGATGTAATGTTTCATTAATCGTTTGAAGGTTAACGATTAATGGTTCATGTCCTTGAATATCATTTGCCTTTAACACGTCTGCTGCAACCATTACATTTTTAATGAGATGCGTATCATAATCATAAACAAACATTTTTAATTGTTCTTTTGTAATAATACTTGGTAATGCATTCATAATTTGAATATATTGATTGATATCTTTTACTTGTCGGTTACTTAGCTTTAAAGGCTTCAATGAGTAATTAATATCAAATTTAACTGATACTATAGCAATCAACAATTCTAAATCAATTGCTTCAGTTACATTAATTTGATTCATATCAAGATGTTCGAAATACGGCATATAATTAAATGCTTTCAGCGATTTTAAATGATTAAAACTCTTTTCAACATTAATACCTCGCATTAATTTAGTTAGTTCAATCACTATACGCTCAATTGATAAAAATTTAATATCTGCCATTTGTATACGCATCGCTTCGAATGTTTCCGTTGCAATATCAAATGATAATTGTGACTGGAACCTTAAACATCGAATCATACGTAAAGCATCTTCTTGGAATCGTTCCTCAGCTATACCTACAGTTCTTATTATTCGATTATTAATATCTTGTTGACCATCAAAATAATCATACAATTTGTATGCTGTATCCATTGCTATCGCATTCATCGTGAAATCTCGTCGTTGCAAATCTTCGTATAAATCACGAACAAATGTAACACCACTTGGTCTACGGTGATCGACATAATCTTCTTCAGCCCGGAATGTTGTCACTTCATAATTTTCATCATTAAAAACTACATTTATCGTGCCATGTTCTTTACCTACAGGTATCGTATGACTAAAGATAGATTCTATTTCATCCGGCATTGCACTTGTTGTGATATCTATATCATGAATATTTCTTCCCATGACATAATCTCTTACAGAGCCACCTACATAATATGCTTCAAAACCATTGTCTTGAATTTGTTCTAATATAGGCCTTGCCTGTTCAAATAATGATTTATCCATATTATTACTCGCCTTTACTTTTGTTATGCTCATTTAGCATTTTTTGATAATAATACTCATATTGATCTGTAATAAGTTCTGATCCAAAACGTTCAGCAATATCTGCTAGCATGTTTTTCTGAAGTTTGTTGTATAACACCTTATCTTCAAGTAATCGGATAGCATAGTCACTCGCTGAATCACAATCACCCACATCTACGACAAATCCAGTTTCACCATGTTTAATAACCTCTTTAATTCCACCGGCATTTGAACCAATTGGAACGACGCCTGTTTTCATAGCCTCAAGTAAAGTTAGTCCAAAGCTTTCTTTTTCACTTAATAATAATACTAAGTCAGATAATTGGTAAAATTCACTTACGCAATCTTGTTTCCCTAAAAATAAAACATCCTCTTCTACGTTTAACTCTTTCGTCAATTGACGCATTGGCACTAATTCAGGACCATCTCCAAGTAAAATTAATTTACTAGGTATCTTTTCACGTACTTTTGCAAATGTTTCTATAATAGTATCTATGCGTTTTACTTGTCTAAAATTCGATACATGTATTAACACTTTTTCATCTGGTGCTATACCAAATTGTGATTTTAGTGCTGTGTTATGTTTAGTTGGAAACTCATTTTCACGTACAAAATTATAAATCGGTATAATTTCTTTGTTAGTTTCGATAATTTCATGTGTTTCTTGCGCTAAAGATTTACTCACACTTGTCACAATATCACTTTTTTCAATGCCAAATTTAATTGCACCTTGGAGTGAATGATCATAGCCCAAAACAGTAATATCAGTACCGTGTAGCGTTGTCATAATTTTTATATCTTTACCTGACATCTCACGAGCTAAAATCCCACAAATTGCATGAGGTACAGCATAGTGCATATGCAACAAATCAAGATCATATTCTTTAATAACTTCAGCGATTTTAGTACTTAACGTAATATCATACGGTGGATACTGAAATACTGCATATTGATTCACTTCAACTTGATGAAAAATCATATTCGGTAATGGTTTTCTTATTCTAAACGGGATATTTGAAGTGATAAAATGTACTTCGTGACCTCGCTCTGCTAATTTAATTCCTAATTCTGTGGCAATAATTCCAGAACCACCCATGGACGGGTAACATGTTATACCTATCTTCATTCGCTTGCCCATCCTTTCTTTCTATTTCTCTCTATTATTCTCGATGCGTAGATAATTGTTTAAATTTAAGTTTATAGTAATGTTGAGTTTATAATTTCATATATCTAAAAACAGGTGTTGTATATATAATCATTCATCTAGTTATACTTACTTTAAAAATAATATAATTTCATGCGATGCAATTCATTGGTCTATGTTTTTAATCTTAATCAAATCCAAATAAAGCATATATTTTTATATTCACTTTCTTTCGAATCGATTTTTATCTCTTGTATTAAACTTTTCCATTGTTTCATTAAAGCTCTCTGTCATATCTATTCCCATTGAATTCGCTAAACATAACAACACAAATAAATTATCACCTAATTCTGCTTTAATCGTATTTGCTTCCTCTGAATCTTTCTTCTTTTTTTCACCATAGGTATGATTTATTTCACGTGCAAGTTCGCCCACTTCTTCAGTCAATCTAGCTAAGTTAGCTAATGGTGAAAAATATCCTGTTTTAAATTGTCCAATATATTTATCAACTTCACGTTGCATTTCTACCATTGATTTCATTTCTACGTTCTCCTTATATTGCATTTCTAATATAGTATATATCAATTTGAAGTCTCATGCATGTTTAGTGCAATCTACTGACTCTAGCTAAACTAGATGACAAGTTGTTTATTTTAGAAGTTTAATAATTCAGTTTATATAAATGTAATGCATTCCTAACTAAATTAAATCAATTGAAATTGGGATTATAACTTTATGATACGTACCACTACAATAAAATAATATAGTGAATAATCTACCATTAGAAAAATAAGCACAAAAAAACTAGCAACCACACAAAAATGTGATTAGCTAGTTAATAAGTGTCTAATTTAAGTTAATTGTTAATCTATAAGATTAATCACTTGAACGCGCAATCAAAATAATACGTACAAGCTCTGCTACAGCGACTGCAGTTGCTGCAACATAAGTCATTGCTGCTGCAGATAATACTTTACGCGCATGCTTGTATTCTTTTTCATTTACAATGTTCAATGCCGTAATTTGTTTCATCGCTCTTGAACTCGCATCAAACTCAACTGGTAACGTAACAATTGAGAATAATACCGCTAATGACATTAAACCAGCACCAATCCATAAAGCAGTTGAACCAAATGCACTACCTATCGCTGTTAAGATAATACCTAACATGATGATCATATAACTTAATGAACTCCCTAGGTTTGCAACAGGTACTAATGCTGCTCTGAATCTTAAGAACCAATATCCTTGGTGATCTTGAATGGCATGACCAACTTCGTGGGCTGCAATTGCAGTTCCAGCAACTGATGGTCTGTCATAGTTTGCAGGAGATAGTGAAACAACTTTCTTTTTAGGATCGTAATGATCTGTTAAGAATCCTTCACCTTTAACAACTTCGACATCATAAATACCGTTTGCATGTAAAATTTCTAATGCAACTTCACGACCCGTTTTACCACTAGTTGATCTAACTTGTGAATATTTCTCATAGTTAGATTTAACTTTGTGTTGTGCCCATAAAGGAAGCACCATTAATATTACGAAATAAATTATCATAGTAAAAATTGAAGACAATAAACTCACTCTCCTTTATAAATATTTTACTGTCATTTGCCGTTTTTATCAAATCATTTACACTTTAATAATTTGTTTAATTCAATATAAAGCAAAAGTCCAAAAACACTTAGACAACATGATAATACACCAATTTGCCACACATGTGTAGTTATAAAATCATAATATGGAAATTGAAGGTGAAAATAGTCAATATAATCATTCAAAAACACCCAAATCATCGCTACACTGATTCCAATCATAGAACGTTTAAACCTAGGATAGAAGTAAATTGCCTGAACAGCCATTATACTGTGGGAAAACATTAATACCAAACCATTTACTGTAATATCACCTTGTTCAATAATAAATAATATATTCATTATAACTGCCCAAATCCCATATTTGAATAATGTTACAAATGCCAGTGCATCGATAATACTATTTTGTTTTTGAATTAATATCAATGAGATAGAAATAACTAAGTATAATATTGCAGTTGGGCTATCTGGAACAAAAATCTTAAAATGCCAGGGCGTATGACTTAATTGTTCACCATACCATATATAACCATAAATCATCCCTAATATATTACAAATGAGTAGCATCATTAACCAAGAACGTTGATAAAGTGTATATTGCCAAAATGCTTTAATTGTCATCTGCTAAGTCCTCAAATTGATTATGTTTATTTACTAGCTTGAGTGTATTTAAAATTTGCGTTAGTTGATAAAAACGTTGCTTTTCATTCATCTGTAAACTTAAATCAATATTGTGTAACAAGTAATCTATTAATAACGCATGTTTATGCCGATCTATAGCCATACTATTTAAGTCATGAAGATAAGTTTGATAACTGGGCGATTCCGTTAGTTGAGCAACTATTAAATCATCTAGCCTTTGCTCACGCTTTGACACGTTTGCGAAGTGAATTTGAATATCAAAAGCACAGTTATGATTAGCGATATAATCAAATATTTCATTTGTATTCATTAACTTTATATTACGCTTAGTAAATTGAATTGCAGAAGCGTGACTTCCCACTTCTGCAATTTCTAATGTTTCATGATGATTAATTTTTGTATCTACAAAATGAATGTTTGCCAATTTCGCCTCATTCACTTTTATATAGTTAAGCACCCAAACTGCAATACGCGACTTAAATCGATATTGAAAAAGTAAATATTCAATAAAACTTTCTTTAATTTGATTGAGTGTCTCTGACATCAAATACCCCATTTTAAGATTGCAATCTTGATAATTCGTCATGCCAATTTTCGTTACTTGGCTCTAGTTCCAACAATTGATTTAAAATAGTAATTGCTTGTTCCTTTTGACCAATTTCAATTAAATAGAAATAATAATCACTCATAAAATCAATATTTGTTTTCATCGTTGGATATGCTAATTCAAAGAAATGTTGAGCTTCTTTATCTCGCTCTTCTTGACCATAGGCGAACGCTAAATGCCACATGAATGTAGGGTCCAAATCTTCTTCATCTACATATGTTAATAATTCAATGATTGCTTCATAATCTTCTTCATTACGATATAAATCGCTTAAAATCAATAAAGGTTCTTGGTAAGCATTATCAACCTCTAATGCTTGTTTTAACAATAATACACCTTCATTAGCATCGCCGTGTTCTATTTCCAAACATCCAGTTGTATACATTAACTCTTTATAAAATTGACTTAGTCGTAATCCTTCTTTACCCGTCTCAATGGCATCTGGATAATTTTTTTCATTTTCATATAATGATTGTAAATACAAGTAGCCTTGAATATAATCAGGATCTTTAGAAAGTAATGTAGTCATTATTTTAATTGCTTCTTGAGTGATGTCATTTTTATCGTAAGAAATGGCTTTTTTGAGATAATCTTCTGAAGTCATTTCATCTTCATTAATTTCATCGTATAAGCGAATCGCATCACTATAGTTACCACTTTGTAAACTACAATCTGCCATACGAGAGAATAAGTTTACACCATTAACTTGATATTCACCAGTTTCTAAAACGGTTTCGTATTCAGAGGTAGCACGTAAATATTGACCATCATAATATAACATTTCAGCCAATGCAAAATGGATTATTGGATCATTTGGCTCTAGTTCAAGTGCTTCTTGTAATTTATCAATAGCAACTTCCATCATATTAATTTGTTGATATAAATCTGCTTCTAACATCAACTTTTCAGGTGATGGTTCAACATAACTTAAATATTCTAACGCTTCGTCAGTTTGATTTTCAGACATTAAACCTTCAATAAAATAAATCAGCAATTCACTTTCGTCTGGATATTTGTGATATAACACGCGGAATACTTCCAAACCTTGTGGCATTAATCCAAAATTGTAAAGTGTCTCTCCTAGAATAAATAATGCGTCATCGTTGTCAGTAGTTATTGCTTCATTAACACGAGAGTCTAAATTTTCTAGTTTTTGTAGATTGATATCGTCTATTAATTTATAGATATCTTCCATTTTATATTATCCCTCATTTTCTAAAAGCTTTAGTTTTGGTAAAAATCCTGGAAATGATACATTTACAGCATCAAATTGTTTGATTTTGACAGGCTCGCTTGAAAGTAGAGAAGCAACTGCAAGCATCATTCCTATTCGATGATCAGTTAAACTATCAACTGTTGCATTTGTTTTAAATTCTGACGGATGAATAATCAATCCATCATTAGTTGGTTGTAATTCAAACCCTAACAAGTTTAACATATCAGCCGTTGTATCAATTCTATTTGTTTCTTTTACTTTTAATTCCTCGGCATCTTTAATTGTACTCGTGCCAACTGCTTGTGTACAAAGTAATGCTATTACAGGCAGTTCATCAATTGCTTTTGGCACTAATTCTCCTTCGATTGTTATTGGTTGAAGCATTGGTGTGTATTGAATACGAATAGAAGCAGTAGGTTCAGCACCAGTTGTTTGATTGAAAAGTTGGATATTACCGCCCATTTTTTCAACAATATCAATAATACCTGAACGTGTTGGATTGATTCCAACATTATGAATTGTTACATCACTTCCTGGTGTGATAAGTGCTGCAACAATAAAGAACGCTGCAGATGAAATATCGCCAGGAACATGAAAATCTGCAGGTTTAATATGTTGAATGGCATCAGGGGTTGTAGTTATTGATAACCCTTCTGCTTCAATTGGAATATTAAAATGTTTGAACATCGTCTCAGTATGATTTCGACTTACATCTAATTCTTTAATGATGGTCGGTTCCTTAGAAAACAAACTTGCAAATAAAATGGCACTTTTCACTTGTGCACTTGCAACTTCCATTTGATAATTTATACCTTTTATGACAGATGGCTTAATAATTAATGGTGTATAATTATCTTCAATACCTTCAATATTCGCATCCATAAGTTTCAATGGTCTCAAGACACGATCCATTGGCCTTTTACCAATTGAAACATCGCCAGACAAAACACTTTCAATACCTAAACCACTTAACAAACCAGCTAATAATCGTGTTGTCGTACCAGAATTACCTGTATACAATACTTGATGTGGCGTGTTAAAAGATTGATATCCTGGGGAAGTCACAACTAATTTTTCATCATCTTCTTTGATTTCTACACCTAACAGTCGGAAAATGTCCATCGTACGACGACAATCTTCGCCAAGTAGTGGCTTATATATAGTAGATACACCTTCAGCTAGCGACGCCAACATGATTGCACGGTGTGTCATTGACTTATCGCCCGGCACTTCTATTTCGCCCTTTAACGGACCTGAAATATCAATGATTTGTTCATTTACCATTTCATTCACCTACTTAAAATATGTTTTTAGTTGTTCACACGCATGTTGCAGTGTTGTTTGATCAATGTGTTGCACTACAATATCGCCAAAATGTTTAATCAATACCATTTGAACTCCTTGTTTGTCGTTCTTTTTATCACTTAGCATGTATTGATATATCGTTTCGAAATCTATGTCGGTTATTGTTTCTAAAGGATAACCTAATTTCGTTAAATAATTAATATAATGTTGGATATCGTGATTAGAATTGAACAATATATTCGCAACAATAAATTGATATATTATGCCTATCATTACGGCATGACCATGAGGTATTTTATGATAGTATTCAACAGCATGCCCAAATGTATGACCTAAATTTAAAAATTTACGTACACCTTGTTCTTTTTCATCTGCAACAACAATATCCAGCTTCGTTTCAATACCTTTAGCAATATATTTATCCATACCATTTAATGACTGTAATATCTCTCTATCTTTAAAGTGCTGTTCGATATCTTGCGTCGTTGATTCACCATTCAATAACGCATGCTTATAAACTTCTGCATAGCCACTTAATATTTGCTCAAATGGTAACGTCTTTAAAAAATCTAAATCATAAATCACAGCAGTTGGACGATAAAATGCACCGATAAGGTTTTTACCTTGTTTTGAGTTAATACCCACTTTACCGCCAACACTAGAATCATGCGCCAAAATCGTTGTAGGAACTTGTATAAAATGGACACCTCTTAATAGTGTTGCTGCTACAAATCCTGCAAAATCTCCTGTCGCACCACCACCAACAGCTATAATCGCTGTATTACGCGTTACATGATGTGACAAAATATATTCTAATGTTTCTTGATATTGCTCAAATGTTTTCGTCTTTTCACCAGCTGGAATAATGACTTTATGCAAATTTTCATATGATAAAATATCATCAAATTTATCAGCAAAATATTGATTTACATGCTCGTCAATTAATATAAAACTTTGATCAAACTGATCAATATACGTGCTAATATGGTCAATTGCACCGTGTTCAACATATATTGGATAATTATTTGAAGGGTATGTTGTTTGTAATTTCATGATTACACCTCAATTGTTCTTGTTGTTAAAACTCAATATTTAATTGTCTGCGCTCAATAATTTGTTGTTTAAGTTGCTCAATATGATTTGATTGGAATTCTTCCAATAATGCTTTTGCTATTTCAAATGCTACGACATGTTCGCAGACGATACTTGCTGCAGGAACAGCACAACTATCAGAACGTTCAATTGTTGCTTTAAAGTCTTCTTTAGTATTAATGTCTACTGAATTTAATGGTTTATATAACGTTGGAATTGGTTTCATTACACCATTAACGATAATTGGCATTCCATTTGACATACCGCCTTCTAAACCACCTAAGTGATTAGATCCACGATAATAACCAATTTCACTATTATATAGAATTTCATCTTGAATCTCACTACCTGGCTTTTCAGCTGCTTTAAATCCTTCACCAAAGCTTACACCTTTAAAAGCATTTATGCTGACAACACCTTGTGCAATCTTACCATCTAACTTACGATCATAATGCACATAACTACCTACACCAACAGGCATATTTTCAACTACAACTTGAACGACACCGCCAATTGAATCTCCTTCATTTTTAGCTTCGTCAATTTTATCTCGCATTGCTTGTGCGATACTGTCATCAATTACACGAACATCATTACGATCAAGATTTGCTTTAAATGTTTCTGAATCATAAAAATCTTTATCTTTAATTCCACCTATTTCAACAACACGACTGTATATATCGATATCTAACTGTTGTAATAACACTTTACATAAGGCACCGACTGCAACTCGAGCTGCTGTTTCTCTAGCAGATGATCGCTCTAGCACATTTCGTAAATCACGATGATTATATTTCATACCTCCAACCAAATCTGCATGACCAGGTCTTGGTTTTGTAATAGTACGTTTCATATTTTCACGTTCTTCTTCACTTATTGGAGCTGCTCCCATAATTTTTCTCCAATGCGTAAAGTCATCATTGGTTACAACCATAGTAATTGGACTACCTAATGTATAACCATTTCTAACGCCTGATACTATTTCTACTGTATCTTTCTCAATTTGCATACGACGTCCACGTCCGTAACCGCCTTGACGCTTAAACATTTCTTTATTAATATCCTCAACCTTAATTTCTATATTTGCAGGTACACCTTCAACAATAACTGTTAATTGAGGTCCATGTGATTCTCCTGATGTTAGGTATCTCATACACACTCGCTCCTTTCATACTTCCACGATAACATTATAATATGTTGTTAATCTTATCATATTCATTGTGCATTCATAAATGTTTGTTTTCAAGATCAATTAAGAAAATGGATGACATCTCATTTTAAATGTCAGAATTATCTTAATATTAAACGAACTAAAATTAATTATAATATATTCGTCTGTAGAAAAGTATCATGAATTTCTAAACAGTTGCATCATATAATCATTAATTAAAAATGATTAGCCGTTTTAATATAATCGTATCGCAACTTTAGCAAATAATATACTGACTACATTTCTTAATACAAAAGAACGAACTGTTAATTATTAATAAAGTTAATCAGTCCGTTTAAAAAAATTATGATATTAAAATATACATATGTTAAGCGCTTTTGTTATACTTTGACTTCAAAAATATAATCAATTCTTTTACTAATACATAAAAAATATAAATGAGAGTCAGTATAAAAATAATTTTTGTTATAGGATTAAGTGGTTTATCTAAAAATATAGCACCATATAGTAATTCCATTAATTTTAAGAACATTAAAATCCCCAAAATAATCGAAATAATATTCTTCATTTTAACAACCCCTTCTCTCTGTTTAGTTTCATTTGATAAAGAATATTCCTCTCTTTTTAATACGTGTTACCAAAAAACTATAAAATTTTTCAAGTAATTTACTACAACATAAAAAACGGGCCTTGTTATGTATAATCATAATGACTAACCACATAACAAAACCCTTTCTACCTTTATAAATAAATCGTAAAGGTTTACAGTTTATATTTTATTCATATAACCATGCATCACGTGGTGAAGCATAGCTAGTAATTTCATTTTCATTAAACCATAGATTAATTTCACGTTCAGCAGACTCTAATGAATCTGAACCGTGAATGATATTTCTACCAACAGTTAAACCTAAATCACCTCTAATTGATCCTGGTGAAGCTTCTGAAGGATTGGTGCTGCCAATAATATGTCTAGATACATTAACTGCATCTTCACCTTCAACTACCATTGCGAACACTGGTGCTGATGTAATAAATGAAATTAAATCATTATAAAATGGTTTACCTTGGTGTTCACCATAATGTGTTTCAGCAAGTTCCATTGGTACTTGCATTAATTTACCACCGACAAGTTTTAGTCCTTTTCTTTCAATTCTTGAAATTACTTCACCAATTAGATTTCTTTGTACTGCATCTGGTTTAATCATTAAAAATGTACGTTCCACTTTATGTATCCCCCTGTGTTTAATAGGTTTATGTATATTACTATTATATATTAACAGGTTGGTAAAGCGCTTTCAATACTTTTCATAAATACTACGTGTTTCTTGAACCCATTTTTTTCGTCAAACTTAAAAGTAGTGATTTCGGATGTCCATCTGGTAACTCAGAAATCAAATCCAAAGCTTTACTTAAATACTTCGAACTTACTGCCTTAGCCTCATCGATGCTGTCAGATTTTCTAATAATTTGGATACATTCTTCAAATTCTTTACGTTCACTATCACGACGTAATTGTTCAATTTTCAATTTGAAGTCTGGGTTTTTACGCATTTCTAATAAAATCGGTAACGTAATATGACCATTAAGCAAATCACTTCCGACCGGCTTACCTAATTTCTTTTCGGTACTTGTGAAGTCTAATACATCATCAATGATTTGGAAACTCATACCTATATAATGACCAATCATTTTCAATTTTCGTACAGTCTCTTTATCAGATTGAGATGTAATTGCACCAACTTCAGTTGATAATTGAATTAACAGTGCTGTTTTGCGATTGATACGTCGTAAATAATTGATAATTGTCTGTTGACTGTTAAATTGGTCTTGAAATTGGAAAAGTTCCCCTCTACAAACATCAACGATAGATTCAGATATTAATTGATGTACACGATTATCTTTAACGGCCATTAAGTGTTCAAGTCCTAATGCCAATAAAAAATTCCCAGTTAAAATAGCCGTTGTCTGATCCCATTTCTTTGATATGGTTAACTTTCCTCGACGCTTGTCGCTTTTATCAATAACGTCATCATGAACAAGTGTTGCCATATGAATTAACTCTAATGCGACTGCAACTTGATACGTTTGTTCAGACGTTTGTTCATCTTTGCCAAATTGGCTACTCAGAATTACAAATGCTGGGCGTACTCTTTTACCACCAGAAGACAATAAGTGTAATGATGCCTGTTCTAATACAGAATCTTTACTTTTTATTGCCTTTTCAAGTCGTTGTTCCACTTTCTTAATTTCATTGTTCATGTTTAACTTTGCCACGTTAATCACCTTTGGTATTATCTTTTTCTTTATAGCCAAGGTGCATTGCAGCAACGCCCCCTGTAAAACTACGTACTCTTACATTTATGAAACCCGCTTCTTCAAACATGCGCTTCAACTCTTCTTTTCCAGGAAAATTAAACGTAGATTGCTGTAACCATTCATATTCTTCTTTTGATTTTGCAAATAATTTCCCAAAAATAGGCATAACAAATTTAAAGTATAATGCATACATTTGTTTAAAGACTGGCAAAGTTGGTTGGCTCGTTTCAAGACATACCACCATACCACCTGGTTTAAGTACTCTATTCATTTCTTTTAACGCGACTAAATAGTCTGGCACATTCCTCAATCCAAACCCAATTGTTACATAATCAAAAGAATTGTCTTCAAACGGCAATTCCATTGCATCACCATGAACAAGTTTAACATTTTCCATTGAAGCAGTTTTTTCTTTTCCTACTTCTAACATATTCTCACTAAAGTCAATACCAGTAACTTCACCTGTTGGTCCTACAGCTTTGCTTAATGCGATTGTCCAATCACCAGTACCACAACAAACATCTAATGCTTTCGTCCCTTTTCTAACGCCCATGTCTTTCATGACGCGTTTTCTCCATACTTTATGCTGCTCAAAACTAATAATATTATTTAATCTATCATATTTTTTTGAAATATTTTGAAAAACGCGATGTACTTGCTCTTTATTTGCTTTATTGTCAGCCATGCTTAATTACCTCTACTTTTTAAATAACTTTTTTGGATATCGTGTAAGTAATGCTTTACTTCACTTTGATTATATTTCTTGAAGTATGATGGATAGTAATCAGACATATCTTCAAATAAATAATTATATATTTCCGACTCATCAATATTGATACCGAAATGAGATAACGTAATATATGGGAAAAGTGTTTCAATTTTTACTATTGCTTGAGAAATTTCATAATCATTTAAAGCTTGATGATGTAATGAAGATTTCAATTCATTAATTTCAACAATTGCTTTACTAATTTCATTTTGAAATGATAAATCATTGATTTCTGCTAGTAGCGTATAAAAATGTGCACTAATTAAATCTCCAATCAAAATGGAATGTTTAGACAAATGATTATATGTAATGTCATCAAGGTGTCTCATTGATGTGTCAATTGTGAGGCATGCTACTTTGGCAACATCTGGAATATCATATGAATCAAGTAACTTACCTAACCGATGATTAATATTAATGGATTCATATTCTGATACACCCTTTAATCTTTCTTCTATTTGTCTTTCCAATTTGCTAACAGTTGTTTCCATGTCTACACCTCACGATATTATCACTATTCATATTAACATTATATGTAAGAAATTAAAATCTTTTGAAGCATTAAGATTACTTATCATTTTTAAATTTCAATTTAAACTAACAGTAATTTATGTAGCTTTTGTAATTCTCATAATAACCTTTACTTCATTTACATTATTCATCTTTTTAAATAACGTAAAATACTATAGTAGACATGGTTACCTTTTAAGTAAATTCAACGCTAACAATTAATCTCATTATTCATATGTATATTTTGTAGTTGCTATTTTTATCAAAACTATTATGTCATGTAATATTTTGAACGCTTAAACAATGAATGTTCCAAAGATTAAAAACTTAGAAGAACATTACAATTTATGTACAGGTTGTAAGTATTAAAAGCAAAATAAAAAGCCCTTATTCAGGGCTTTTTAAGTAAAATTATTTTACAGCATCTTTTAATGCTTTACCAGCTTTGAATGCTGGAACTTTACTTGCTGGGATATCAATTTCTTTACCAGTTTGAGGGTTACGACCTTTACGTGCAGCACGTTCACGTACCTCAAAGTTACCGAAACCAATTAATTGTACTTTTTCACCTTTAGCAAGTGAGTTTTGGATTGATTCGAATACAGCATCTACTGCTGAACCAGCTTCTTTTTTAGTTAAATCAGCTTGCTCTGCAACTGCATTGATTAAATCTGTTTTGTTCATTAGACATTCACCTCCTGAGGTTTGATAATGATATGTTTATATCATTATGGTAAAACTTTAACACAAGCATTACATAAATCGCAATCATTTATGTGGCAAAAACGTTGAATTTAAGCCATTTCTATTCATTTTACGTAATTATTAGCTGTATATGTGTAATAATACACATTTTATTCAGATTTTTTATCGCGCTCCATTAAATCTTTTACGCATTCTTTTACTGAGATATTTTCAAATAATACTCTATATAATGCATTTGTAATTGGCATATCCACATTTTTTTCTTTAGCTAAATGATAAACTGATTTAGTTGTATAAATACCTTCAACAACCATATTCATTTCAGATAATGCTTGATCCATTGATTCACCTTGTCCAAGTTTATATCCTAATGTGAAATTTCGAGAATGTGTTGATGTGCATGTAACGATTAAGTCACCGATACCACCTAAACCTAGAAATGTCATAGGATCGGCACCTAACTTTTCACCTAATCTACTAATTTCCGCTAAACCACGAGTCATTAATGCAGCTTTTGCATTATCACCGTAGCCAATTCCAGCTACGATACCACTTGCTACTGCGATGATATTTTTCAATGCACCACCAAGTTCAACACCAATCAAGTCATCATTCGTGTACACACGCAAATAATCATTCATAAATAAATCTTGCGTTAATTTACTTACACTTTTATCTTTTGATGAAGCAGCAACTGTAGTTGGTTGCTTGACTACAACTTCTTCCGCATGACTTGGCCCTGACAACACGCCAATACCTGCATTATATTCAGGTGAAATAGAATCTTCAATCATTTCTGACACACGTTTAAACGTCCCATTTTCAATACCTTTAGCAACATGTATAAAAGTCTTTTTAGAGGTCAGCTTATCATTAATTTGAGTAGCAACTTCTCGCATTGCTTTAGTAGGTAAAGCCATTAAGTAAATATCTGCAAATTGAATTGCTTTGGTCATATCTGAAGTAGCGATGATGTTAACATCTAATTTCGCGTATTTTAAATACTTTTTATTTGTATGACATGTATTTAATTCATCAACAGCATCTTGATTTTTACCCCACATCAAAACATCATGTCCATTTTCTGCAAGAACATTGGCAAGGGCTGTCCCAAAACTTCCCATACCAAAAACGGTAATTTTAGTCATTGTTATCCCCCAATCGTTAATTTCTCTTTCGAGCTATAATATGAATTGGTGTACCTTCAAAACCAAAAGCGGCACGGATTTGATTCTCTAAATAGCGTTTATAAGAAAAATGCATTAATTCTACATCATTAACAAATACAACAAATGTCGGTGGTTCTATAGCAACTTGTGTTGCATAAAAGACATTCAAACGTCTACCTTTGTCTGTTGGTGTAGGGTTCATGGAAATTGCATCAGTAACGACTTCATTTAAAGTTGAACTTTGAACACGTTTTTTATGGTTTTCACTTGCTTCATTAATGTAAGGGAATAATGTACGTAATCTTGTGCGTTCTTTAGCAGACACAAAAGCAATTTGTGCATAATCTAAAAATTGGAATTCTTTACGTACTTCATCTTCAAATTTCTTCATCGTTTTACTATCTTTTTCCACAGTATCCCATTTATTTACGACAATCACGACTGCTTTACCTTGTTCATGTGCATATCCTGCAACGCGTTTATCTTGTTCAATGATGCCTTGTTCTGCATCAATGACCACTAAAACAACATTTGAACGTTCAATCGCTTTTAAAGCTCTTAATACTGAATATTTCTCAGTTGATTCATATACTTTTCCTTTTTTACGCATACCAGCAGTATCGATTAAAACATAATCTTGTCCATCATAACTATACTCTGTATCAATAGCGTCTCTCGTAGTCCCTGCAACATTAGAAACGATAACGCGATCTTCACCTAAAATAGCATTTACTAAACTTGATTTACCTACGTTTGGTCGTCCAATAATGGATAGTCGAATTGTATCTTCATCATAAGGTTCTTCTTCCTCTTCACCAAAATGAGAAACAACTGCATCTAACAAGTCACCAAGACCTAAACCATGTGACCCTGATATCGGATACGGTTCACCAAATCCTAATGAATAGAAATCATACACGTCTGTACGCATTTCCATATTATCTACTTTGTTAACCGCTAATACGACCGGTTTTTTAGATTTGTATAAAATTTGAGCGACCATTTCATCGCTTTGTGTCAATCCTTCACGCACGTTAACCATAAAAATAATAACATCCGCTTCATCTATGGCGATTTCTGCCTGCGCTCTAATTTGTGTTTGGAATGGTGCATCACCAATTTCAATACCACCTGTATCAATAATATTGAAATCATGTGTTAACCATTCACCTGAAGAATAAATACGATCTCGTGTTACACCTGGCGTGTCTTCCACAATCGAAACACGTTCTCCAACTATTCTATTAAAAATTGTAGATTTACCTACATTAGGCCTACCTACAATAGCTACTATAGGTTTAGTCATAAGCTAACTTCCTCTCTTTCTTATATCTTTTTAATAATATCACATGAGACTGTGTATTCAAAATGAGTTTATTACTGTAATGATAAAAATCAGCACTTAAAACTTTATCTTTTTAAACACTTAGTTAAATTTGTCCACGTTATCATTACGAGTATATTTTGTTACATAAAAATACTCCACATGCAATCATAAACATGTGGAGTTGACTATTAAATATTAAATTATAGTTTAAGATTTTTAAGTTTATCACCAATCATATCGCCAATTGTTGGATTATCTTCTTCTTCGCTTTCTAAGTACGCCTTAGTCGTAGAAGGATCACTTTCAACAACATCTTCGTTTGGTAATGTTGCTTTAATAGATAGTGATACTCTTTCATTCTCTTCATCAATACCTAATATTTTAACATTTACTTGTTGACCAGGTTCTAACACTTCACCTGGCGTACCAATGTGTTTGTGTGCAATTTCAGAAATATGTACAAGTCCTTGTACACCTGGTGCAATTTCAACAAATGCACCAAAGTTGGCCAATCTTACTACGACACCTTCAATGACATCATTTTCGTGGAATTGACCTTTAATATTTTCGAAAGGTGTTGGTAACGTATCTTTGATTGATAATGAAATACGTTCTGTATCTCTATCAATAGATTTAATTTTAACTTTAACATCTTGACCAATTGAAACTACTTCTTCTGGTGTTTGAACATGTTCGTGAGAAAGTTCAGATACATGCACTAAACCATCAACACCACCAATGTCTATAAATGCACCAAATTGAGTTAAACGCGCTACTTTACCATCAATAACATCGCCTTCATTTAAAGATTGTAATAATTGATCTTTTTTAGCATCGTTTTCTTCTTGTTCAACTGCTTTACGGCTTAAAATGACTCTATTATTTTCAGGATCCAATTCTTCAACTTTAATACGAATTGTTTGTCCATCAAACACAGAGAAATCCTCAATGAAGTCTGTTGAAATTAGTGAAGCCGGAACAAAACCTCTTTGTCCTACATCAACAACCAAACCACCTTTAACTACTTCTGTTACTTTCGCTTCGATGATTTCATTACTATCTAATTTTTCTTGTAAATAACTATAAGACTTCTCAGTTTCAAGTTGTCTTCTAGATAAGATGTAAGCTCCAGTTTCATTTTCTTCATCAAACTCAACTTTAGTGACATATGCTTCAACTTCGTCGCCCTCTTTTACAACTTCACTTGGGCTATCAATATGATGCGTAGATAGTTGACTAATAGGAATAATCCCATTAAATTTACCACCGTTGATATGAACAACAACTTGCTTGTCTTCAACTTGTTGTACCTCGCCAGTGATTTTGTCACCTTCTTTAATATCGTTAATCATTGATTCATTGAATTCTTCAGTCATCTTGTTTGCCTCCTTATACACTACATATTTATAACATCTTATAAACTGACAGAATTGTCAAGAAATTCTACCTCGATTACATTTTGCGAAATAGTCATATACATAAATATGTCACTTTATCATATTCAAGTCGTCATATCGATAAATATTTATTACAACCATTTTTGTATCAAAGTAATACAGTTTGCTATGTTTATACATATTTTTTGTATAAAAATTAGCATAGCTTACTATTTTGTTTTATAAGTCTGTCATTTCATTGTTCTCTACAAGATATATTATAGTAAAATTTTATACTTTTATAAAACAAAAAGCCACGTAATTGAGAAACTTTTACATTTTGTTAGTAAGAAGTGTGTATATTAGGCATCATTCTTTAATCATTATATTTGTTAATCGTAATAATAAGTCATTGCTAAATAGCACTTTAATATTGATGTATTTTAAAGCATCTCTTTAATTTTAAAAAAGTAAATTTAAATAACATGCTATTTTAGCTTTTTTGTTAATACAATTCATAGGTTGTTTATAAATCAGTTGAATTACTAATATGCTTGGTTTAATTACGCACTTTTATTTCTAGTATTATCGTTATTCGTTTATAAATTAACAAAAGACCATTTCTATTCGATTAGAATAAAAACAGCCTTTTCCGTTCATCAAGTAATTATAAATTTTATTAATGTTAGCTTCTTAATTATTTAATTTGACTCACCATCGCTAAAATTTCGTCAGTAACTTCTTCAATCGACTTGCCTGTCGTATCTAATGTCACTGCATCATCTGCTTTTCTTAATGGTGATATTTCACGGTTCATGTCATATTGATCACGAGCTTCAATATCACGTTTTAAATCTTCAAAATTTGATTCGATACCTCTTAATTGATTATCTTTATATCTTCTTTCTGCTCGCTCTTCAACTGATGCAATCATATATACTTTTAAATCTGCATCTGGTAGCACTACAGTTCCGATATCGCGACCATCCATTACGATACCTTTTTCTGCAGCTAACTCTTTTTGTTTTTTAACGGCGAATGAACGTACTGGCTCTTTAGATGCAACGTATGAAACATGTTGCGTCACATCATTATTTCTTAAAAAGTCTGTTACATCTTCGTTATCTAAAATGACACATTGACCTTTATCTGCTTTATAAGTTAAATCTAATGTTGTTTGGTCAACTAGTTTTGCAAAGTCCTCAGTTTTGTTTAATTTTAAATATTTGTATGTTAATGCACGATACATTGCTCCTGTATCGACATAAATCATTGATAGTTCGCTGGCTACACGTTTCGCAATTGTACTTTTTCCGGCAGCAGCTGGACCATCTAATGCAATATTAATGGCTTTCATGCGTCATTTCCCTTCCTTGTCGTTTTATGAATAATATTTTATCATAATTAGGTAAATTAAATATAGGAGGAAATATATGAAACATCTACTTGTTATTCATACTGGTGGCACCATTAGTATGTCACAAGACCAATCTAATAAAGTAGTAACAAATGATACCAACCCTATTTCAATGCATCAAGATGTCATAAATCAATATGCACAAATAGATGAATTAAATCCTTTTAATGTACCATCACCTCATATGACAATCCAACATGTTAAACAATTAAAGGATATTATTTTAGAAGCAGTAACAAATAAATATTATGATGGTTTCGTTATCACGCATGGTACCGATACGTTAGAAGAAACTGCCTTTTTACTTGATTTAATATTAGGTATCGAGCAACCTGTTGTTATTACTGGCGCAATGCGCTCGTCTAATGAAATTGGTTCTGACGGATTATATAATTATATTTCCGCTATTCGCGTTGCCTCTGATGAAAAGGCCCGTCATAAAGGCGTGATGGTTGTATTTAATGATGAAATTCATACGGCGCGTAATGTTACCAAAACACATACGTCTAATACAAACACATTTCAAAGTCCAAATCATGGTCCGCTAGGTGTATTGACAAAGGATCGTGTGCAATTCCATCATATGCCATATCGCCAACAAGCATTGGAAAATGTCAATGACAAACTAAATGTACCATTAGTAAAAGCATATATGGGTATGCCAGGTGACATTTTTAGTTTTTATAGTCGAGAAGGTATCGATGGTATGGTTATTGAAGCGTTAGGACAAGGCAACATACCTCCAAGCGCATTAGAAGGCATTCAACAATTAGTATCTTTAAATATACCTATTGTGCTAGTTTCACGTTCCTTTAATGGTATTGTGAGTCCAACTTACGCATACGATGGTGGTGGTTACCAACTCGCACAACAAGGTTTTATTTTTTCTAACGGCTTGAATGGTCCAAAAGCAAGATTAAAATTATTAGTCGCGTTAAGCAACAATTTAGATAAAGCTGAAATCAAATCATATTTTGAATTATAATGATTACGTAACATAAAAAGGTCTATGTACAATAATTAGTCATCTACCTCATTTGACATATCATGAATGTCAGTCGTTGTAAAACTAAGATATTTAGTACATAGACCTTTATTTTTATGATTCTAAGGGCGTTTGTTTCTTAGCTAGCATGCTTTGAGCAATAATGCCCCCGTGGAATTTACCATTTTCAATAAAAATGGTATTCGCATCGTTCCCTGCAGCAATTACACCTGCAATATAGCAATTTTCGATATTTGTTTCGTATGTTTCTTTATTATACATAGGCGCTGTTCCAAATTCATTTGTATTAATTTGAATGCCTACAGATTTTAAAAATTCATAATCGGGATGATAACCAATCATCGCAAATACATAATCATTGTGTATCGTTTTACTTTCACCATTTACTTCATAAGTCACAGTATCTTCAGTTATTTGGGTAACATTAGCATTAAATTCCATGTCAATTTTTTCATGATTTACTAATGCTGTGAAATTTGGAAGTATCCACGGTTTAATTGAAGGCGAATAATCTCCACCACGATATAGAACCGTCACGTTAGCACCAGCTTTTTCCAACTCCAAAGCAGCATCGATAGCCGAATTCTTACCACCAATAATAACAACATCTTGATCAAAATACGGATGTGCCTCTTTAAAATAATGGAACACTTTAGGTAAATCCGCACCTTCAACTTCTAATGTATTATGCTGACCATAATAGCCTGTCGCGATTGTTAAAAATCGACATTCATAAACATCTTTCGTCGTAGTAATAGTAAATTTATTATTCATTTTTTTAACAGTTAATACTTCTTCAAATGCATTTACTTTTAATTGATGATGTTTTACAACTTCTCGGTAATAAACTAGCGCTTGATTACGTCTTGGTTTACTTTCTTCAACGATAAACGGTACATCCCCAATACTTAATTTATCACTTGATGAGAAAAATGTTTGGTGAGTAGGATAATTATATATTGATTCAACGACATTACCCTTTTCAATGATTAAGGTATCAATACCTTTTCTTTTTTGTTCAATAGCCGCACTTAATCCGCATGGCCCTCCACCAATTATGATACTTTCAACTTTTTGCATTGTTTCGGCCTCCTTTAATCCCAAACTATTATAACAGTTCAGTGATTGATGCGCTAAGTCTGTGCTTGAAGATTTATGATATATTTTCGACAATTTGTTTAATGTGCATAGAGAATTGTTAGCTACGGAGTTGAATAACACTACAATTTAATATGTTGATTTATTTTTTATTCTTCCTCGTTAAAATTGTTGATTGTGGTGTTTTATCTTTTTGATGACTATGTAAAAAATTTAATTGATATGCCAATATTCGAGACAAGACCTTGTTAAATAACAAACTTTGAAAAATGAAAAAACCGCTACATACTTATAAGCGCAATTTAAGTTCTCCAAAATATTTAGAGATACTTATAATATGCACGTTTGTATATAGCAGTTCAGTTACAATTTATATAGTTATATTATGGAATAACGATTTGTTGACCGTTTCTAATATTGTTACCACTTAAACCATTGGCACGTCTAATTTTTTCAACATTTTCCGGTGAACCTGAACCGTAGTATTGAATTGCGATACGGTATAAGTTTTCTTGACCATTCACTGTATGTCTTTGGCCACCACCTTGACGTTGTTGTTGCTGTTGTTGATTTTGATTAGCTTGTTGTTGATTTTGATTATTTTGTGCTTGGTTGTTCGCTTGATTAGCGTTGTTTTGATCATTATCAGATTCATCTTTAGTCGCTTTGTCTTGATCATCTTTTGATTTATCACTGTCTGTAGATTTTGATTTATCTTTAGAAGCGTCTTTAGATGTGTCTTTGTCTTTACTTTCATCAGCATTATTTTTATTTGTATTCGCGATTTTATTTTCTTTTGTACCATTATTATGATTGTTTAATGCCATGCCTCCAAATATCGCTAATGCACCGATAATTAGTACAGCTGCAATTAATGGTAACAATACTTTGGCCATGCCACCTTTTTTACGTTCTTTATCTCTGTCATGATTGTCATGTTCATCATGGTTTTGGCTTGCATTATTAGAGGCATGTGGTTTTGAAGCGGCAGAAGCACTTTTACTTGCTGCGCCTCCAGCCAAACCTGCTGTTCCAGCACCGATCGCTGCACCTTTTTTGCCATTATGATGATCTTTAGACTTATCTTGAGACGCTTTATCCTCAGTCGAGTTATTCGCCTTGCCAGAATTACTTTTGTTTTGAGCGTCATTTGAATGTTTCTTAGCTTTAGAAGCAGCCATTGCACCAGCTGCACCTGCAACACCTGCTGTTCCAGCACCAATAGCTGCTGCTTTTTTACCATTATGATGTTCTTTAGGTTCATCTTGATCTTGTTTTACAGAATCATTATCATGTTCATTTTTTGATGTTTCTGATTGGTTAGCACCTGTTGTAAAATATGGTTTAGGTTGCTGAGATTGTTCAGCTTCACTCTTATCAGAAACTGTTGAATGCTCAGTGTTATTTTCTGCATCTTTAATAGTCTCGTGTTTATCATTGTCTTCGATTGGTTCTGGATGTGATTTATCCATTGCAAAAGCATTCTTATTATAATATTCCTCTTCATGTTGAGGTGTACTGTCTTGATGGCTAGGTTCTTGACTTTCAGTACTGTGTGATGATTCGACTTGACGATCATCTATTGTGCCAGCCTCATTTTGAACATTGTCTTCAGATGTTTGTGATTCATTGTGAACTTGTTTATTATGATTCGTTGCTAAATCACGGCGTCTTTTTCTTCTTTGGGCATTTCTTGGCGGAAACTGTTGCTCCGTATTCTCTATTGTATCCTGATGTTCTAATTCTGATTGGTCTTTTTCAACCGTATGGTCTTGATGTGAATTTGTGTCTATCGATTGACGATTTTTTTCAAAGTCATCTTTAAAATTATTAGACATAGCCATCTTCCTTTCTATTCTATTACAATGATTTTACATAAAATATACCCACATGACATATGTTTATGTATATTTTTCAAAATTATTTCAATCATTTTTCAATTGTGTATACACTAATTATAGCTTGTCAATTTTCTTTTAGTAAAGTAATACTATCTGAGAAATAAATTTTGCAACTTTTCATCAAATCCAATACTTCTAATTACCTTCTTCTTATTTAAAATTGCGATATCAGTTATATTAGAATCATTGTCACAACATCGATCTTGTGCCGGTGGATATTCACCGAAAAATTCTAATAAATACTTCCGTCTACATTGATCCAATTTGCAATAGCCAATCATGCGAAAGAATCCTAATTGCTTTCGTTTAAATGATTGCTTAAATATCTGTTTCAAGGCGCCGATACTATAGAATGAATGAAACGTTGTCAAAACGTCTTGTTTATCGGGAGCTAAAAATTCTCCTATTTCGAAATTTTGTACATCTTCTTCTGTTATCATATCTGCAAATAATAACGTTTCTAAAATATATTTATCGTCCGGTTGGAATAAACTAATTGCCTGACTTAGTTCACCATCGCGACCCGCACGGCCAATTTCTTGAATGTAGTTAGAAGGACTTGTTGAAAGATGAAAGTGAATGATTGTGCGAATATCTTTTTTATTAATTCCCATACCAAAAGCACTCGTTGCGACTATAATCGGAATATCATTATTTAAAAATTGTTGTTGAACTGTGTGTCGCTCTTGATAATTCATATCACCATGATATATGCCTGTAAGAAAACCTGAATCATAAATAAGTTGCGCTAAATTCAGACACATCTTTTTCGATGAGACATAAACAATCGTTGGTCCCGACTGTTGTAGAAACGGCAGCAACCATTCAATTTTATCTTCATCATCATGAAAATTAAGATGCTTAAAGCTTATGTTTGGGCGATTCATTGTAGTTTTAATAACATTGAATTGAATCGCTAACATTTCCGTCAAATCATCTTGTAAATGCGGTGGTGCAGTTGCTGTCAATGCTAAGACAACCGCTTCTTTAAAATGCTTTGTTACTTTTCCTATTAGAGCATAATGTGGTCTGAAATCATATCCCCATTCAGATAGGCAATGTGCTTCATCAAGAACAATCATGCCAAAGTCTATCATAGATATTAATTTAAAATTTGACGGTTGCAAGAGAAATTCTGGACTTAGAAAGATGAAACGGCTATGTCGTAAACATTTAATATTATGCTTTTTCTCAATTTCATCCATACCAGAGTGAATACATGTTACACGTTTTTCTCCATTTATTTTCAACTGCATAACTTGGTCATCCATTAAAGATATTAACGGTGAGATAATTAATGTCGGCTTACCTGATAAATACGTAGGTATTTGATAACACAAACTCTTTCCACTTCCAGTCGGAAGAATACCTAGAGTGTGCTGTTGAGACATTATACTTTCTATAATTTCCTGTTGTCCCGGTTTAAAACTCTCGAAGCCAAATTTGTTTCGTAAAATATCATGCAACATTCAGATCACCTCTTTCAAATCCAACGATTAATACTTTTAATTGAAAATATGATAACGTGTCAAATTGTTCTTTGTAAAATTTTAATCGCTCACCACGATGTTGTTGATAAAAATTTAAAAATTGTAGTTGATCTTCTTGTTCAACATAATCATCGTAATTAGACATATAACCTTTGATTAAGATTTCAAGTACATGATCTTCGATAGTATTGATTTTAACTTGTTGTTGAGCCGCTATATCTTCCATCGTGAATTGTTCAAGCAACCTTGTATAAGTAATATAGGTTTGATTTAATAATGTAGGTTTCATTATTATCTTTGATAAAATAGTATATTCTCCACTTTCTAATTCAAACATCATTGTCACTAAATTATTCATTTCGTATTCAAACAATTGCTGTTGAGATAGTTTTTCTATTAAACTAACTTGCTGTCTCGTATACATTGGTTCATCATAGCCTTGCAAATAATAATGTAAGTAACATGGCCCTTTTAAAGTTATTGCTTTAAACAAGTTATGTAGTTCATTTTCAAAATCAATTTGTAATTGGTTTTCTTTAATGTAGTTATAGACAATCTTTACAGTTTCTTGTATCTTATTATTTTGAGAGATTGGTACGAAACGAAAATCTTGCTGCATAGTATTAGACATGGTTTGCACTAATAGTTGAATTGCTTGAAATGTTTGCCCCATGCTTTCAAATGTATATCTAGGATGCAACATGATTTCCATTTCAGCATTAAATTCATTGATTTTTTCTAAAAATAGCTCAAAAGACGGATATTTTAATAGTGGTAAACTGTGATATAATGACAACTGTTGTTGACTACAAGCGTCAAAAAAGGTTTGGTGAGATTTCTTACCAACTAAGATATTGTAAATACTTTTATTTGTTTTATAGTTAAATGTTTGTTGTAATGCTGTTTTTATAATGTGTTGCAAATTTAACCCTCACTCTGTAAAACGGATAATTTGAAAATAAAAATGATGCTGTCTAAAATTTTAGTCACATTACTATTTTAGCATTTTTATCAAAGGAGGCGAAGACATTGGCAAAATATACAATCGTTGATATGGATACTTGTATTGCATGTGGTGCATGCGGTGCAGCAGCGCCAGATATATATGATTACGACGACGAAGGTATTGCTTTCGTAATCCTTGACGATAACCAAGGTACTGCAGAAGTACCTGAGGAATTATATGAAGATATGGAAGATGCAATTGATGGATGCCCTACAGATTCTATTAAAATTGCAGACGAATCATTTGATGGGGACGCTTTAAAATTTGAATAATTGATTTTTTAGACAAATGTTCCATAGAAAAAGCAGGCAAGCTATCGTTTATTGATAGTCACCTGCTTTTTATTATTATGTGTATATTATTTTGCTTTAATTTGATTAAATTCTTTTCAAGAAATTTGCAAGCCTTCTATATAGTAAAATAAATACAATAGAAATGACGATACCTTTAATAATATTGAATGGTATAATTCCTGAAACAATGATTACTTTAAGATTATTTGCGATATCAGCTAAGTTAAATATCATACCGTACAAAGGTAATAGAACGAAATAGTTCAAGATACTCAACACGATAGTCATAACGATTGTTGCAATGATTAATCCAGTAATCAAAGATTTTGTTGAACGTTTATTTTTATAGATGGCGTAAGCAGTTAATAAGAAACTTGCGCCCGCTAAAAAGTTAGCAAATGGTCCAACTGGATCGCCCATACTAAATAAGTAGTTCAATAAATTTTTAACCAGTGCAACTACGATACCGGCAACTGGTCCAAACGTAAATGTAGCTAGTAGTGACGGTACATCACTAAAATCTAAAGTTAAGTATGGTGGCAAAAATGGTATAGGAAACTTGATAAAAGTTAATACAAACGCAATCGCGCTCAACATACTTATTGTGATAAGACGTTTATTTTGTTGCATATTCAATTTTCTCCTTCCATTCATCTCGTAAGAATAGGAGGATTATTGCACAACAAAAAACCTCCATCTTCTCCCATCCAGACTATACTGTCGGCTCTAGAATCTCACTAGATCAGCCACTAATATGATACATACTAGCAGGTCGCAGGCTTTATTTACTGCCGGTTGGGAATTACACCCGACCCCGAAGATGAATTTTACATTATTAAATTTAATTCTCATTAATTTTATACTATATATCACAAAACCTCAATAACTATGCTTAAAATAGATCATGGTTACGTAATTGGAAAGTGTTTCATTGGTGATTTGCGAGCATTGTTTGGATAGGTTTGATTGGTTTGTGGTTTTATCTGTTGTTGGGATGGCTTTTTTGAACCTATCTTTTTGTTGTTATTAGTTTAATCATTCGTGTTAGCTTTTTCATGATTAAATACACCTACTTCTATTACATCCTTCTTACTATAATTAGGTCTTGTTGTATTTATATATTTATTAGAAATTTGAAGAGAAACATTCAAATCATGAGGAATATTCTTTTTCTTTTTTAGTACTTCAGAAAAATCAATCATCTCGTCTATTGTATTATCTTTAGTAAAATTATCTTTAGTACTAAATAAAGTTGTAACAACATATGGACGTGATTTATCTTTAAGTTGTTTTTTTGAGTTTCTCATACCGTCCCTAAAAGACTTATCATCCTCTTTGATTAAGGGTTGAAAATACCTTTTATATTCATCTAAAGTATATGGAATTGCAGTCAAATAATAATACTCATTTCTAAAACCACTATTCTGCGTTTTCATAATTGCATTTTCAGTATAACCAGTATATTTATATTTACTTTTATATTCTTTTAAAACTTCTGTTAAATTATCCAACTCTTCCTTATGTGCTCGATATTCAAAACCACTCAACACTGTACCAACTAAAGTACTCATATCATCGCCTTTATCCTCACTTCTTAATGAGCTATCACTGTCAATAATTGATTTGTCAAATGGAATACTCGCATTAAATACGATATCGTGGTCATCACAATGCACGTATACTTCTACGCCGTCGCCACTACCTACAACATTCGTAGCTTTAACTTTTAGACCGAAGTTATCCATAAAAAATTGTTCGCCACGTTTAGCAATTTTATCTTTATGCTTCTTCGCAAATTCAACCGCATCTTTTTCTGCAGGTGGTTGGAAGCCTTGACCTACATATTTTGAAGCTTCCATTTCTTCTGGTACTGATTTTGTTTCTTTATTAGATTCGTTATTGGTAGTTGAACATCCTGATAGTATTATCGTTGCTATTAAGATTAGTTTAGTTCTTTTAAACATAGCTCATCACCCATTTATGTGTTTGTAAAACTTTTATGTTTGAAAAAACTACTTATTCTCAATGAAAACAAGTAGCATTTAATAAATTAATTAGTATACAGCTAGTTTTTCTAATTGTTCTTTAACTTGAATTAAGTTTGACCGTATTAGAGAGGCAGATTGATCCATCGTTTGAATTGCTTGTCCTTCATTTTCGTTCAAGCCATTACAAACAACTTCAAACTGTTGTGCCATTTGATCAAGACGCGCATGAGCTTGTGTGTTTAAAATAAACATATCGTCATAATGTGATGGTAAAGCGGTCATTCTCTAACGTACACGAGCGTCCAAAAACACTGTTGTATCAATGTTTTTGTCATTTTTAACCTTTTAGATTTTCCACAAGCGTTTGCCCTTTTTCAAATAATCTGCCCTTTTTTCGCCCCGAAAAAACGCAAAAAATAACCACAATCCTAAATTAATAGGATCTGTGGTTTTGTTGGTTGTAGGGGAATAAATATAACCGTATCGATTAAGATACGGTTGTAGCGAATGTAACATTTCTATGTTGTTAAGATATATGTATCGAGTGATGACAAGGAAGATGTCTCCTGTGGGACCAACAGTCAGATACATGGCCTCTGCCCGGCTATATAGTTCACTCCTACTATATAAAAGTAAGTATAACATAAAAAGCACCCCGTAAACTGTTATACGGGAATGCTAAAGTCATATATACTACGGGGAGTAGTATGAAAACTATGCTCTCTATCGCAAGGAAAAAACACCCAGTGACATGCTTGGGTGAACAAGGATAGATGTAAATAGTTGATGCATGTGTAACACATCATAACAAAAAACTAGCCCGAAGGCTAGCTATAACATAAAAAAATAGGCAAGTACCGAAGTACCTGCCAGTTACGCACATTTAAATCTTGAGAGTAATGTTAAAAAGTGTATAGGAATATTAACATCCATCCAAATAGTTATTTAATAACTGTAAGATTCCCTATAATTAATGTAGCAAAATTTTTATTCTAAGTAAATACTAAATCGTGCTAAACTTACCAAAACTACTTATTCTATTACCTGCCTTGTCTACCTCTCCGGTCGCAATATAGCGACGTTGTCCACTATTAGCAATATAAGTAATCCATCTATAACCATTAATACAATATGCACCGTCATACGTAATTGTTGTGTTGTTGGGTAATACCCCTGTAATTCTTGAATTAGTTGAATAACCGTCTCTTACATTATTACCTTTAACATTAGCTACTGTGTAATAACCAGTTTCTTTTTTATACGGTACATTATTTTTATCGGGTGTATAACCTGCTGGCACTGGTGGATTTTTTTGGTTTTTAGCTGATGTTTTAACATTACCAGCTACCAAACCACCTATAGGCTTACCATGAATCGCACCAGCTATTAATTTAGAATACAAGTCATAGTTTTTCTTAATCCAATCCATATCTTTTTTATTAGTAATAAAACCTAATTCAGATAAACGATAATTCATATTTATTTCTGCTGATACATTAACGTTTAGTAAATCATTACGAGGTGTTACACCTCTTATTTGTCCTAAGTTATTTTTAATAACATCTTGTATACTTTTATCAATAGTATCTGCATTAAATTGACTTGAGATAATAACATGTCCACCACTTGCACTTTCTCCCGCTGCGTCTAAATGAATCTCTAGAACAATGTCATACCCCTGTGATTTAACCCAATATAAGCCATAATCTTTTTTATTGCCTACATTAACACCGTATGCAGTATCTTGATACATGTCTTGTGATTGACTTGAGCCACCATATAATGCAACTTCATGACCGGCATGTCTTAAATACTTAGCGATATTTGGCGTTATATATTTACGGATAAAATCGCGTTCGTTTGTTCCGTTTCCTACTGCTCCAGGATCGTTATAACCATGACCGGCTACAAGCATAATTTTTTTAGGTTTAATTACTGCTTGCTTTTTGGCAGTTGCTTGCTTAATAACGCTTTTAGCTTTATCTCCAACACTTACTTTATCTGGGAAATTTAATCTAATAAAATACATTGGGTCATCGTAATAATGAACATGTCTTGTAACAGTTTCAGGACCCCAACCAGGTTGCGCAACGCCATTTGTCCAACCTTTACCATTCCAATTTTGCCCATATGATGTGAAAGTGTTTAAATTTGCGCTCTCAACAATTTCAACATGTCCAGCTCCGCCACCATACTTTGACGGGAAAACGACAATATCCAACTTTTGCGGTAAAAAGCTATCATAGTTTTTAATTATTTGCCCGTATTTTTCAATCCTTGCTTTATTATCAAATGGAATATTATAAGCGTATAAACCTTGTAACCTTTCGCCTGTTGCTATCATAAAAAACATATTTGCGTAATCGTAACACTGAAATCCATAAAACAAATCAGGATTGAACTGCTTCCCTAATGAATTATCAAACCATTTTTCTGCTTGGTTTTTTGTTATCAACATTGGTCATCACCTACCCTAAATCATTTGTGTCGTTCATATTCGTAGGTGTCATTACTTCTTTAATTGGCGCTTGCCCTGTTGCTTTTCTATATTTACTTTCAGCTTTATATTTCTTTAATTTTTGATTCGCCCATTTCCCTTCTTGAGATGTTGGATTATCTTTATATGTAGTATATAAAGCAACAACTGTTAAGATAATCGATGAAACACTTTCTTCATCTACTGGTATCGGACTTATACCTTTATTCGCTAAGAATTGATTTACTAATGCTAAGATCAATACGATGTATCTTGTTATTACTTTTGCATCCATTTGTTTGCTCCTTTTATCCAAAATAAAAAGCCAGTGCCGAAGCACTGACTCTTAAATATTACTTACACTTACCAAACCAGAAACACGACCAAAAGCTATATCCTAAAATTCCCTTAAGCATGGTGATCACCTCCTTTAAATGCCAAAAATAGTTTTTAACAAGGCTATAACAAATGTACTTAGAATCGTCCCTATTAATCCTAGAATCCACATCTTGATGTCTCTAATATTTTTAGCATTTTTCTCTTTATTTTTTTCATCTTCTTCTTTGTCACGCCTTAGTTCTTCGAAATTTCTATCTAACTTGTCATAAATTTTTTCTTGCGTTCTCAGACTGTCTTCTATTCTGTCGAATTTTTCAAACATAGTCTTATCATTTTCTTCTAATCGCGTTAAACGCCAATCTTGTTCGTGTCGTTTGGTAAATCCAAACATTACACCACCCACTTTATTCAAATTAAAAAGCCATAAGATTATAACCTATGACTCTAGATTTTCTGGATACTTTTCTCCTGTAATAATTGCATATTCCTCTTTATCTATAACTTCCATATCTACATACCACGCTATATCTTCTTTACTATATTCTTTCAATTGATACCATGTTTTAATATCTTCGAATGTTGGTGAAATTAATTTAAGCATTTTCAGTCTCTCCTTTAACCTCTTCTAATTTTTTATTAAGTGTCACAAGTTGTTTTGCCATTAGTGCATTTTGCTTATTAACTTGCATCGATAACTTTGTACTTTGAACAACTTGTTTCTGCATACTAGCAACCATTTTTCGTAAGATGTCATCAGAAGCGACTGTGTTTTGTTCTTCACTGTCAATCTGTTGATGCAAGTCATCTTTTTCTTCTGAATAATCTTCGTTAAAAACTATTTCCCCATTTGAATATTTAAAGGCTTTAGGTCTAAAAACTTGAGAGAAATTTTCTGGTAAATTTTCAATATCAATACCTTCTTCAAAGCCGCCAATGATAGCGTATGAAATTATCTCATTACGCTTGTTAACTAATATTTGCATTATTTTCTCACTCCTATAATTTTGTTAATTGTCCCTCTATTTGCGTTCGCACCAGAGCCTCTTTGACTTCCTAAGTCGAAATAGACATCGTTTGATATAGTTAAAGATGTACGACTAGATTTAGTTAATCCAAACTCATAAACACCTCCACCATTTCCATCACCATCTGGAAGATTTGAGGGATTCAATGAAATCTTTCCTCCTCCAAAAGGACTGCCAAACTCTGTAAAGTCACCACCTGGAAAAGTCCCATAAAAAATTAATAAAATAAATTGGTCTAAACTCTCATTTAAGTACAATGTAGAGCCCACACCATTTGCTGTTCCATCAAAAATAACCGAATACCTTTTATTAAACTTGTCATCTGCGTATAATTTAGCGTTACTTTCGGCCATATTAGCTTTTGATTGGGCACTTTGAACAGTTTCAAAAGGTGTATTGTAATCATTAATAGCTAATTCTGACCACTCAGACCATGAACCCGCTTCTTTTCTTTTAACAAACACTTTATTTGTACCGTTCGGTCGATAAGTCATACGCTTGTAATCTGAAGTTACTACTAAATATTCGACAGTACCGTTAGTACTAACATCTCTTGGATAATTTATAGCTTGCGAAACATAAATAAATTGGGTTGAATCACCTATTCTTTGTTCTGGATTATTAAAATCAAATCCAGTAATCTGCATTATCTTACCATCATCTTTAGTAATCTTAGCTTTTTGCCAATTTGAAGTAGAACCACTTGTGACTAAACCACCACTATTCACTGACTGCTTGAAGGCTTCATGTTTCTCATCCATATATCGCTTTTGCTCATCGAATGTTCTTGAATATGCTTGCGCTTTATTTTCCAAATCAGATATACGGCTATTAGCAAGTTGCTTTAATTCATCAATACTTGAAGATTTTGCTATTTGAATATCTGATAGACCTTTTTCTTTAGCTTTTTCAATCAGACTCGCATAATCCTCACCATTTTTTATAGCCTCGTCCATTGCTTTCGCGCGATCCATAATAGTTTTTTCTAATTCTTGAAACTCAACAATATAGTGTAGTTTTGTTTCAGAGGGAATCTTGCTAAACAAACTTTTTTCAACGTTAAATGTGATAGTTCTCTCTACAACTACCACGTCTGAATTACCTAATTCTGCAACCGAAACTTGAGCTTGATAACTTCCATCTCTTTTAATTACATCATTAGGTAATTGAAATTTTAAAATACCTTTAAATGGATCTAATATTTCTAGTGGAGCAACTACCATTACTCCTTTACCTCGAATCGCTATTCGTGCTTTGATATTTTCTTCACTCAGTAATAACGGTTGATTATTTTTAATGATATTAAAAAGAAGAACAGAAGAATCACTCTCTCCTGTTCTAAAAGTTATATCTAGATTTGAAATATTTTCATAATGCGCTGTGTTTTCTAAATTTATAGCTACAGATTTCTCTAAATTACTCATTAACTTATAATTCTCCCTTCGTGTAAAGTCCATGGCCCTGAACTTGTTTTACTATCATAATTTTTCAATAGTATCTCAGCAGATGCTGTAACACTATTACGAACTAGCCTATGAACAAAGCCACCTGTGTTTGAAGCTTCTACATATAAGTTCCAACCAGCTACCCCTTTACGTTCAGTTGGAAAATCTGTAAAACGTTTTGTATCATCCGTAGTTAAATAAAACGACATGCCTACTATGTTAATATCTGACATTTTTGTGATGAATGAAGGTACTCTCTCCCATTTACCACTATTTTTAGGCACATAATTCCAGTCCGAAATGTCTCCAGTTCTTCCAGAAAGCACCCTTTCAAAAGTCATCATATTCCTTGCATAACTATTACGCGTCAATATCTGAATTACATCACCGCCAGTTTGTGGTGGCTTAACTTCCAAGAACCAACCTGCATCACGCCATTCTCTTGGTAATGGGAAATCATCGATTTGAACTGTATGATCAGTGTATAAATAGTAAAGACCTGGCTCTGTTAACATCCCAAGATTCTTAAGTTTATCAGGCCTCATTGGTAAAGGTTTAACTCTACCACCTGTGTCACTCATGATAAAAGGAACGCCTCTTGAGTGAAGTATTTCTAAAATACCTCTTTGCCCAATCATGAAAATACGATGTGTTCTATTTCCATCACCACCGACAGTAACACCTAGCATCAAAGCTTTTTTACCACTATCTTTGTCATAGTATATTTGCAAACCTTCTGCTTCCGCAAATTCGCCAGGAAATGAATCTAGTGTTCCACCATAGTCAGCATTAACCTGATACGCTTCTTCTCCTGTTTCTAAATCGAAAGCCGTTAAATAGTTTCTATTATTTGGATTACTGTCTCCTGTATACCAATACAAGTATTTTTCATCAAAAGTCACACCCTGCATTGGTTGGGTTTCGTTTGTTAGTCTCATAGGGATACTGATTTTATGCAAAACTTTATCAATATTTTTATCAACATCGTCTAAACTTCTTATCTCTATATAATTCATTGAGTTTTCAAGTTCCCACTGACTTCTAGGTCTCTCAATTCTGTATAGAATTTTATTTTCTTTTTCATTTATGACAGGGGTGATGTAGGGTTTTTCTGGGTGTCCTGTAAATACATCTTGCATACCATACTTGCCATAGCTAATTTCCACATTAGGCGTATACTTGAAACGAACTAATGTATTCTCATTATTACCATTTAAGATAAAACTATAAATCCATAACTCATCATCAATATATCTATAACCGTTATGTGTACCATGACCCCCACCTACAATCAATGAGCTGTCTATAAATTGACCATTAGGTCTTAAACGACTTAGCATATAGCCATTATTTCTAGCTTGTGTCATGTATACTATGCCTGTTCTATTATCAAACCAGAAGGATTGCATTACTGCATTTGTAAGAGGTGCAAGTTCTGTCACAAATAAAAACTCTTGCTTATCAGGTTCAAAACGATACTCGATATCAAGAATTTCTTGTTTGGTCTTATTTAATTCTCTTATAGTTTCCTCTTTATTAATTTGAGTTTTGGTTTCCCAATCGTCTAAATGTTCTTTTAATGTGTCAAAGGTTTCGCCGTTTACATTAACTCGAGCTTGAACAATCTCATTAGCACTGTTATTACGTGGTGCCACAACAAGTGCGTTAATTTGACTTTGTAAAGATTTGTTTACTGCTGCTTGCGATCTACCATTATAATAAATTTGCTCAGCGAAGTGTTGCATTGTTTTAGCTTTCTGATGCAACTTAAACTCTGTTGTCAAGCCAAGCGCAAATTGCTCTATTCTTTGCAGGTTTTGAATTTCTTTAGCTCTATAATCTCGACCTGCTAAAGCTCCCAAATCCTTTATTAAATACAAATTTTCCATAATGCACCTTCCTTTCTAATAAAATAGCACTGTACCAAGTTTCCCACTATCGTCAACTGTTATTTTCCACAATTTACCGTTTGGGGATTTCTGTACAATGCTATTTTGAATAATTCCTGCTTCGCCTATTTTTAATTTATCTAATTTATTTTTATCATCTACCGAAATGATACCGTCTTGAGGCAATCCATCAATATCACTACTGCCTGCATAAGGTATCCCATTTATAGCTTTCCAGTGTGTAGCTGGAAAGTACTGTTTATCGTTTTCAAGTAGCGCTTTGATTTTAACTTCTTCTGTTGCCATTATATTAATACACTCCCTATATCCATTGTCTCGAAAGGAGAATTCAAAGTACTAGTGTATAAATGATTTATACGATTTGCTTGATAGTTATATCTATTATCTTGTGCAATAACTCGTCTGTTAAGTGCTTGTTGAATTTGTACCATATCTTTTATTTCATTGCTGAAAGACACTTCATCTATTGCGTTTACAAATGGATGTGACCTATCAAGTTTAACAACCTTTAATTCAGTGTTATATCCCATTAATTCATGAACAAAAAATACGCTATCTCTTGGCTCTATTTTTTCATAACCTATATAATTAACATCTAATTCAGTCTTAGGAGTATCATTTATTTGCTTTTTTGCAAATTCTAACAGCTTATCCTGTGTTTCGATATCTTCATTTGTTTGCGTATTAGCATATCGAATCCCAAACTGCTTTGCACTATCTGCGACGTAGTCGACAATTGCTTTGTATTGATTGCGACCTGAATTATCAGCAATTAAATTTAAGACTGTTGATTTTTCAGTTCCAACATACATACAAGGCTTAGCTTTTTTATTTGAAGATATATCAATTCTATTTTTGGGGTCTTCTCCTAAAAATATCATTTCTAAAACGTGCTTGCCTTTATCAATATTTTTTATTAAATCTATTGTTTCAGACTGAACCGACTTAGCAAAACAAGAAATTTGCTTAATTTGCTTGCCGTCTAAAATCAACTTATATATTCCACCTTGAGAGCCCTTTTTTATTGTAAATCTAACTGTTTCATTACCATACTTGCAATCAAAGTTAATAGTAGCTTTAGACCCAATTGTTTCGGTACGATAAGTACCTTCTTTTATAAAACCATTTGAATATTTAATGTCAGTTGTTCTAATAGGATTATAATTTTTCTTTTCCTCAGCTGTATACTTTTTTCCAAAAACTTTTATAGCTGTTCTTAATTCCAATGTACTGACAGTTGCAGATACAGTATCAGTATTATATTGATATCGAATCACTTTCTCGCTTCTTTGATAAAATGTTTCAGGAGAATAAAAACCAATCTCTGTATCATTTGGGTAAATTATACAGCCAAACAGGTCTACCGCTTCTTTACAGTATTCTAAGCCGTTTTTGTTACCTAATTCGTCAATCGGTACTTTTCGCTTAAAATCTCCAATTATTTTATAGGTCATTTTGACCGAAGTTTTTTGATTTGCAAATCCATATCTTAAGTACTCATCTAAAGAGTATTCTGGCGTTTTACCAGTTTCGCTACTGTCGTCATCAAGCTTATTTGATTCCACTGAGTGATTTTGAAATTCATACATTATGTGATATGCCGTAACTTCAATAAAAACTTTATCACCTTCAACCTTTGGCGCTGTCTGCTTAATTGTATATTTTTCACCATGATAAATTATGAAGTTTTCACAAATCAATAAATCAAAAACAAAACTATTATGAGTAGTTCTATAAACTGTAAAGGTGATGTACCTAGCTTCATTCAGTTCATAATATTCTTTAAAAGAACCATAATCTACATCTAGTAAATTTTCACAAATCAATTCATTAAAATCCATTACTGATAAATGATCATGATAATCCATTAAATCACCTACCTATAAATAAAAGGAAACTTAAATGTAGTTTTAATATCACTGACGTCTCCTTTAATCTTAAATTCATTTTTACCTGGCGCTAATGTTATAATGCCTCTATTTGTATCAATTCCCACTCTATTTATATCTCGATATGCATACACACCATCTAAAACAAAATCAGTGTTTTTATCTATACTTTTGTTGTACTTAAAAATATCACCTGTTGTATAGTTAACCAGTTCAAATCCTCCACTCGCATTTAAATTAATTAATATTTTCAAATCGTGCTTGAATCGTGGATTTATCGTATCAGTAGAACCGTTCCAAATAGTAAATTGATTTGATGTATGAGTATATTTAGGTGTGAAATCAAGAGGAATTCCATTTTCAAACATCCAATTAGAGTCGAATAAGAACTCGCTATCGGTCCAATTAACTGATTCAGAATACCCTTTATAAACATTTAAACTTACTTCAATTTCAGTTGAAGAACCATCTTTTAAATTAGATGTAACATTAGCTGTATTCACTGCATATTTAACACCAGGCATTTGAGAAGTAATAACATAATAAGGATGTCTGCGATTAAACACAGATCTAAACCAATGCTCAAATAAATTTAAATCTATAACATCTATACCATCATAGCCAAACCTTAATACTAATGAAAAAGGCGCAAAACTAATTGCGCCCGGTAAAATACCATCTACTCCGTTAATAGTTACACTGTTATCATTGGTGTTTGGACTTTCAGCCCTTGCATCTAAAAATATAAGCTGATTAAAATCTGTTATTACTTCTTCCTTGTAACCATCTATGATTTTTACAAAAGATTGCATTAATTAGTCAAACCTCCCATATAATTATTTGCATTTGCTCTATGCCCACTTTGTTTTGACAATATTTTTTCTAAACCTCTAATTGCATCATTAGAACCTAAGTTATTATCCTGAGAAGAAACAGTTTGAATCAATGCATCTGTTAATTTATTTCCTTTATCACTTAACATAACAATTTGTTTCAACAATTTTTCAACTGTTGAAGTATCATTATTTACAGTGATGTTATTTGGCTTGCCATCCATACCGATGATGCGCATAACCTGTTCAGTTAATTGAATTGCTCGTTTACGTCTAGTTAAAGGGATAACCATTTCCTGTTTATCTCCTTCACCCACTTCAGCAAGTTGATGCTTTGTAATCAAACCACCATTCGCATATCTTCTTGGACCACTTGGAGACCAACCACCTCTTGGGTTAAACTGTGAGCGCCAATATCTGTTGTTAAAGAACGCTAATAACTGATCGTAACCACTATATATATTGTTGTGACCTCTAACAGCATAATGTCTAAATGTTTGTGGGATATATTGAAGCAATCCTTTTGCTGGATTGCCCTGTAAAACGTTGATGTCTCTAAGCGCACTAGATTGAGTTATACCTGCATTTCCTCCTGATTCGTGTTGAATCAAGCTAATAATATTTCCTACATCACCCGAAGTAACATTAACACCCATTCGTTTTGCTGCACGACGTATATCGCCTGCCCAAGCAGATGCAGCCTTATTAACACCTGAACCACTTCGAACGCCACTACCTTTAAGTGACTTCAACCATTTTTCTGGATCTTTAGCTGTATCATTCCCTGGATGTGACCCTTGCATCAATTGGAAATGTAAGTGTGCTCCTCTAACGAAATTACCTGTAGCACCTGATTTCCCTATCAGTTGACCAGCTTTAATACGTTGGCCTTGTCTTGCTAATTGCTTAGATAAATGCATATACCAGTTCCATTCATTAGCACCAGTCTTAATTTGTATAGAATTACCGCCACCGTAATCAGTCCATACCTTATCTGCTATACCACCTTTAACGGCATAAACGTTTGTTCCAGAAGGCATACCAAAGTCTATACCATAGTGACGACCGCCATTAAAGTTAAGTCCACCTGTGTAGCGTCCAAATCTTTGCCAGATTGGATATTCAAATAGATAGCTTCCATCGCCTCCACCACCGAAATCTTCAAACCACGATTTTACTTTGTCTACTAATTTCTTTTTGAGCAATGAGTATGCGCCTTTAGCTATTTTTACTGTAGCGTTAGCTCCGCCTCCAAAATTAATATTTAAACCTGACATTACTTTATTTACTAGTTTCCCTGGATGTTGTACGTAATCCCACACATCGCCGATTTTATCGCCTAACCAAGATGCACCATCTTTGATTTTATCGCCTGCTGCTTCAACCATTTCTTCTGCACCTTTTTTGATATTATGCGCTGTGTTTTTAGCTGTAGCTCCAAATTCTCCTGCTTTTTTACCTATATTACCTTTAAGTTGGTCTAGCCAATCTTTCTTTTTCGTACCTCCATGAAACTTTGGTAAAACACCCATACGCTGTAACTTCAGAGTGTCATTAGCATTTATTACGCTATCCCCAACTCCTAGTGGAACAACCACATCTCGTCCTTGGGGTGCATGGAATGTTCCGTCAGCCCTGTGAATTACTTCTTGAACTCCACCACCTGGGGCGTTTCCAGAACCTCTATCATTTAATACAGCAAATGTCGGTTGCGTTAATGCTCCCGAATTATCGGTAGCTACACCCTTTCCTGCTAAAGTACCAGTAGACAATGTAGGTATTGGCTTGATGAGATTTTTATCAGTAATGGCTTTAGATATTTTATTAATACCGCCAATCATGCTATTCAAACCGCCAATAGCTTTATTAGCAACATTTTTACCTAAATCAGCCGCAGCTCTTCCCATGTCTTTACCAATATCTCTAATCCAATCATATGTTTTGGATAGCCATTTTCTAAAACCATTAAATACTGATTTAGCGTTAGACCATGCCGAACTTGAAATTGCATCAAAACGATCGTGGGCTCTTGAATACATATCCCCAGTCCAATCTTTTAAAGATTTGTATGAGTTACTAAACCATTTCGATGTTCCTTTCCAAACGGATTTTGCATTCGACCAAGCTGTACTAGAAATATTATCCCATTTCGCGCGAGATTTATTAGCCATATCCGTTAGCCAGCCCTTTGCACTTTTATATGCATTGCTAAACCATTTTGATGTGCCTCTCCAAATAGATTTTGAATGCGCCCAAGCTTTATCTGAAGCATCTGAATACTTTTGCTTAGTTTGATTGTAAATACTTCCTGTTGTCGATTTAACAGATTGCCAAGCTTTTCCAAACCATTTACCAGTACTATTAGCTATAGCCTTAGTGTGGTATCCTACAGAACTTTTGGCTGAGCTCCAACCTGAACTTAATTTGCTTGGAATCCCTTTGATTCCGCTCCACATTTTTTTCATTTCGCCGCCAAAATGATTAGCATTTCTGCCCATTTTACTAAAGGCTTCGCCAGTTTTACTTTTTACGCCGTCCCAAGCATTTCCAAACCATTTCTTTATATTTTCTCTGTTTCTACGAGCTGTTTCTTCTTGTTCTTTAGCGTATTTATCGCTTTTTTTCTTTTGGTCTTCTCTAAAGTTAGACCACCAACTTTTAAGGCCATTCCACCACTTTTCAGTATTTTTATATACACGTCCACTGGATAAATCCATTTCTTTATCAATATCTTTATTCTGCTTTTTAACAACATCTACTACAGCATCTTTTTTAGATTTTGCTTTTCTTACTTCATCTTTATGTCTTTGATCAGCAATAGCTAACAATTTATCTTTTTCAGACTTAGAAAGGTTGACGTTATTTTTTATAGCAATGACATCATCTTCATATTGCTTGTCCACTTCTTTTTTTCTTGCTTTTCTTGCTTTTTCTGCTTCTTTAATTGCTTTGCTCGCTTCGTCTATTGAATAAGCATTTCTGTTTCTTTGCATTCTTACTAAAATACGCTCTTGCTCTTTTTCAGTCTTACTCAATTCTTTAACAGTGATATCACGTCTTTGATTTTCAAGCTTTTCAATTTCTTTTCTTTCATTTTCTGAAATCTGACCATCACTCAAAGCTTTTTCTTTCAATTCTTTGATTTTCTGATTGAGTTCTTGCTCTTTTTTAATTCGCAAGTCATTTTTTTCTTTAGTTCGAGTTAAAATGTTTTGCTTTTCTTGTTCATCGAATGCACTATACTTATCAATAAGTTCTTGAGTTTTTTCGAGTTCCTTTTTATTTCTTTTTTCTATTTCAGCTATAAGGTTATTAGATAAATCCGTTTCAATTTTCAAAAGTTTTTTTGCTTTGTCTTCTGATATCTGACCCGAGTTTAAACGTACTTTTTCCATGATTCTGCTATTTTCTTCAGAATAATGCACATATTTTTCTAAAGCTTTTTCTGTTTCTTTTGAAACACCTTTCCCTAACACTTTTACAGTATCAGACGCTTTTTTAGAAGCTGTGCCCATGGTTTGCATAAATCCTTTAAACTTGTTGACTCCTACTTTGAGAAGGTCATCGTCGCTTAATGATTTATAACCATCTTTCATATCTTTTGAAAACTTTTCTTTGAAGCTTTTGCCGATACTTCCAAGATAGTTTTTAAACTCTCCTAGCTTTCTAACAGCGCCGCCAATAATTTTACCACCAAAAAACTTTATAGTTTCTCCTAAACCGTTAATACCGTTTCTGAACCATTCCACACGATCATATGCGGTTTTAAAAACTTTATACGCAATTGTAATAGCAGTTATTGTAGCACCTATAGGTCCTGTTAAAAACCTTAAGGCTACACCCGCAAATCTTGCGCCTCCACTTACTGCAAATAAAGATTTTGCAGCTAATCCTAAACCGTTTTTCAAAAGTTTGAACGGTAAAATTGCTAGCTTTGCAGAATTTTTCAAAACATTTATAGGTTTTAAATTAAACATCATAGCTCCGGCTAACCCTTTAAAGCCTTTTGACGTTTTTCCTGTTGTAGAACCAAGAAATAATGTTTGAAGACCTAAAGATTTCATTGCTTTTGAATTAGTATTTGAAAGGATTGTATTTTCAGCAATACGTCTATTTAATGACGCATATCCTTTAGCAGCACTTCCAACTGTACGTATTAATAACCCTCCAGCAAGAACTGCAGGTCCAATTGCTGCACCAAAAAGTGCTAATCCTACTGAAGCTTTTCTAACCCAACCAGGGAGATGTGTAAATCCATCAACTAATTTTGTTAAACCTTCCGCTCCTGCTCTAATCATAGGCGTTAAATCTTTACCGACTTCGATTGCTAATGATTCAAAAGCGCCACCTAATTGTTCCAGAGCGCCTTTGAGATTATCTTTCATCAAATCTGCTGCTTTTTTACTTTCGCCATTGGAATTCTTTAAGGATTTACTATAGCTATTAATTTTATCTGGTCCCGCTTCAATCAAGGCTAAAAATCCACTTGCTGCTTCAGTACCAACTATTGTAGCCACTGTAGCTAGTTTTTGTTCTCTCGTCATGCCTTTCATATTATCTTGGAACTGTCTAATCAATTCACCCATGCCAACAAATTGACCTTTAGCATCAGACAAATGAATACCTAATTTTTTCATTTCCTTAGCTGTATTTTTACTTGGATTAGCTAGCCTGATAAATGAAGCTCTTAGGGCAGTACCTGCTTGAGAACCCTCTAAACCTGAGTTAGATAAAACTTCAATTGCTGCGGAAGTGTCCTCTATTGAAACTCCTAATGCTTTTGCAGGAGTACCAGCATACTTCAATGCATCTCCCATGTACTGAATATCTGCAGCACTATCATTTGCTGATCTCGCAAGTAAATCAGCAACATGATTTGCATCAGATGCTTTTAAACCGAAAGAGTTAATCGCTGAAGCCATTACAGTTGCAGTTGTAGCCATTTCTGCACCACTTGCTTCTGCTGCACTGATAACACCTGGCATAGCCTCCATTGTTTGTTTGGCATTAAAGCCTAAAGCTGCCAATTCTTCCATACCTTTAGCAACTTCGTTAGCACTTTTACTGGTTTTAGCTCCTAAGTCAACTGCTTGATTAGACATGCTTTTCAAGTCTTTACTGCTTGCTTGCGCAATCGCTCCAACTCGAGACATTTGGCCTTCAAAGTCTGCACTTGTTTTTAATGCTGCACCTAACCCTAAAGTAATTGGTGTAGATACGCCCATCGTCATTGTACGTCCCAGGGAAGTCATTTTGTCTCCAATAGAACTAAATTTCTTTGACATGACATCCGCTTGACTTGCAAGTTTACCGAAATGACTTTGAGCTATCATTTGTTCTTTATTAAAAGTCTTCATTTCGGATGAAGCTTTATCTATTGAACGCTCCAAATTATTTAAAGCAGCTTTTTCTTTATTAACAGCTGTTTCAGCTTTTGCGACATTAGCGCTATGATTCTTAATAGTATTGTTTAAATCATTAAATTCTTTTTCTGTTTGCTTTAATTTAGTATTAGTTTTAGCGTAAGAACTTTCAATTTTATCATTTGATTTTGAAAGATTGTCATTTTGCACTTTTAGTTTTTGAACTTGATTGCCTTCTTGTTTATATTGTTCAACAAGTGCTTTATGCTTAGCGGACTGCTTCTGTACTGCGTCACTTGCTCTTTTTAGTTGTGCAGTAGTAGCTTGGTTACTATTCTTAAGCTTTTGTTCTGCATCTCTCAACTGTTTAAGTTTTTGATACGCATCTTGTTTACGTTGATTTGTACGTTTATATTGATTTTCAGCTTTTTTAAGTTCTGTATTCGATGATTTTAAGGCTTCTTTAGATTTATCAAGAGCTAATTTTTCTTTTTTATTGGCTTCTACTAACTTTAAATATGCTTTCTCAACATCTTTTACACTGGATTTAGCTTTTTGGTAATTAGCGTTAACTTGTTTAAGCTCATCTTCTACTTGAGAATACATCTTTTTTTGAACTTTAAGCCTATCATTTAACCCCTTAATTCTCGCCTGATATTTTTCCATTGATTTTTCAGACTTATCAAATGCTGACAGATTAGCTTTCATTTCACTATTAACAACACCTAATTGTCGCTTTAAACCTTTCATGCCTTCTTGGACACCTAAATGGTCTAATTTCAGCTCCAAGGTCATGCCTTCTACTTTTTCATTCATATTAACCTCCTTTCTAGCTTCCAAAAAGTTTTCTTAAATCCGTACCTGTAATGACTTTTTGTTCACTTTGTTTTTCTTCAGTCTCTTCTTTATTCTCTTCATTAAGTATTTCTAAAAGTTTTACATACGGCTGTTTTCTGACTTCAGTTAATGTCCACCCATACTGCTCCATACAGAAACGTTGTATTTTCTTAATGTTCGATAAAATGTCTTTTATTGAGATTGTTCTTCTGTCTTTCCCATCTCTTCTGGTTCAGTTTCTGAATCTTCTTCATCTTCACCATTGATTTCTCGAAATATATCTTGTAAGGCTTTTGTATAAGTTTTAGTACTCATCTTGTTCAGAACATCTTCTTCAGTCAATCCTTCATCTTTAAATAAATCTACTAATAACTGTCGCTCTTTTTGTCTCATTTTTGTTGCGTTAGGTGCTTCTTTTTTATTCTCTTGATTTACTAATTCTAAATACTCATAGCATTTTTCTGCTTCGCCCATTGTTACATCTTCTTTTGTATAGCTCTCTGTTTTTCCTGTTTTACGATCTTTAATTTCAAATTTAATCATTGTATTAGCTCCTTTTATTCAAATAAAAAAGACGCAGATATACTGCGCCTTAAATCCCTATCCGTTTGTTACTGTCACTGAAATTTGTCCTGACTTATCGCTTCCATCAGTAGACATAGCAGTGATTACTGAAGTACCTTCAGCTACACCGTGAATTGCTCCTGTATTTTCATCTACAGTAACAAATTCTGGATGTTCACTTGTATATTTCAATATTTTATTCGTTGCTGTGCTTGGTGCAATGTTTGGCTCAACATTGTCATCGGTATTTACCATAATTGATTTAGTTTCTGGTGTAAATGATACGCCTGAGACTAGAATTGGATTGGTTTTGAATTGAGGTACATCAACTTTACTAGATTCTTTACCATTTTCTTCCCATGCCACTTGGTAAGTACCTTTTGGATAAGTTGTATCCGCTTCTAAATTAGATAAAGTTACTGACACTTTGCCTTCACCTTGTTCAGAAGCTACGACGTCGTCTCCTTTATAAACCTTTAAAGTTTTAGTCATAAATTATTCTCCTTTGATTTATTTTGAAAGCCCCTATTCTGCTGAAACTGTTGCAGATTTTGAATTAACTGCTACTTCAACATTTTGGGGATTAGCTGGGTAACGAACCTGCAGAATCCTCTGAATGATCTTCACTGTCCGTGTATCCAACGAATACTTTTTTGAAGAATTCTGCTTCTCCTTCTTTACCTTCATGATAACCGTATACAATACCTTGTGACGTTCCATCAACATCAACTTTTCTATTCATCCAGTCACCTGTTAATTTTGTAGGTTCTGGGGCTTCTGCTTTTTCTCCTCGTGTTTTAAATTCAATTGAATCCAAGCTAAAAGTACCTTTAAGTAGCGCAACGTACACTGGTTGACCTGTTAAACCATCTTCAGATTCTCCAATAACTGTTACGTATGGTGCTCTTGTATTCTCTCCTACCCAAGATGTACCATTTTTATCTTTAGAACGACCAATAACTGTATTTAGATCTTCACTTGGAATATTAAAAATACTCATGTCAGACTTAACTTCATTAGTACCTTGTTTTTTCATCCAAACACGTTTGTTAGATGCAAACATATCTACTAAATCTGGTGCTAAACCTGTGATATTTAGATCAACTGTACCACCTTTTTCATCTTCCCATGTCATGCGTTTAACTACTTTTGTTGCTTCTGGGTTAAAAACTCCAACGTATAATCTTTTAAAACCTACTTTATAAGAACCTTGTCCTTCTGCCATTGCTTATTTCCTCCTTAAAAATTAAAAAGCACACCTATTCGATGCGCTGATTTTTATAATATATATTTTTTGGTATGCCTTGATAACGTCTCGACATCACATAACGTTTAGTTTCTTCAAAATAAGCATCTAACTGACTAGATGCTTGAATTAAATTTTGTTGATATAACAGATATCTTATTCGTTTTGTTATATCAATTGTTTTCTGATTATTTGAAGATTCTACATCTATTTGAATTAAGTATTCTTCACTAAGATATTTATCAGACATAAAGTCTGAAGGTAAATCATAAATAGGTGTAATAACAACAAAAGGTTTGGAAGTTTCAGCATTTTCAGTGACTTTATAATAGTATATTCTAGAATTTATATATGTTTGGAGCTCTGCATCAGATAATAAAATTTCTTTTATGGTGTTTAATATATTCATTTATCTGGCCAACTCCTTTTTTATAATTTCTCTATACTTCCGTTCATTAGCAGCTAATGTTTTTGCAATAACTCCAAAACCTCTTGGTGTATATTTTTTTCCATCTCTTGTATAACCATGTTCATTCAAGTGAATAATGTTTTTGCGATTCATAGGGCCTACCCATTCAATTAAAACAGCTCTTTCTTGACTTCCTACTTTTGTATAAGGCTTAGATTTAGTCATTTCTTCTATGCTAGCACCCGTATCTTTAAAACTCTCGAATTCTTTCTTTAAAGCCTTTATAAAAAATTCAGATGCTTCATTTAAAGCTCTATCACTCTTAGCTTGCATTGATTGTTTACCGTATACCGATTCTAATTTCTTCAACACTTCAGGTATCCCTTTAATTTCTACACTCATTTTTCTGATAAAACCACTGTATTATAGCCAATATCTGGTGTATCAATTCTTATTTCTTTAATGTTGAATAATTTATCGGAATATAAGCCTCTGTCAATTTTAACTAAGTGATTTGTTTGTGGTAGATATTCAATTTTAGAAGACCTCATAATTATGGTTAGTCCTGACTTTGATTCAGTCGCTTTTAAAATTTCTCTATCTTTCATAGAAGGATTATAAATTTTACAAAAGCAACTATACAATTTCATTTTTTCCTCTTCATCTGGATATGGTCCTTTGTTTATATATTGAAAAAAATACGCGCGATCTTTAAATTCATTAAATTCCATTTAAAAATCACCTACCACTTTTTTAATTTCAAAATCATTTTTTGCAATCCTTTTTCATTAAACACCTTGCTTCTAGATTGGTCATTTGAGTATCCACGACTTTCATAATCTCTTGCAATGATATATTTAATCGCTGTACAAAAAAGCGGGTATTCCAAGTCATCTTTGTCATAATCTGGAACCCCACTTAATAATAATTCAGACTTAGCCGATTGAATGAGACCTTCAATTAAATCATTTTCGAAATTATAGTCAATTCTCAACCACAATTTAATTTCTTCCAAACTCATTTCATCACCCCTATTCGGCTGATATTACAGCTGATTTAGCCTTAGCTGTTACATTAACCTTTTGGGGTTTAGCTGGGTAATGAACCTGTATTTTCTTTTGCTTTTGCAATTCTGAATGCACTGTCTAATGTACGTTGCTGATCATACCATGCTGTTAATACAAACAAATATTCGCCTTTTTTAACATCTTTATCAGTGTCATAAGTTGTTCCATCATAGTTAATTCCAAAATAATTGAAATCTCCCACAATAGGTTTAACTGCTGCATCTGTAAATACTACTGGTTTGCCAAATACTTTTTCTGCTGGTGTGTCAAAGAAATTTGTTGTTCCATTTGAAAGAACACTAATAATTTTGACATAATCTGCATATCGCATATAAATTGTTGCGTTATCACGGTAATCTTCATGTAAATCTGCTAAAGCGTTAATAATAGCATCATACATGTCTGCTCCCTCAACTTCTTTAACAGATCCATTATAAAATGACATGTGTTCTAATCCAGATTTAGGACTTACTGCTAAGGCATCTTTACGCTCTTTAGCTGCTAATCCTGATTGTAGTGCGTTTTCAACCCAGTTTACTAAATCTACATCTGATCCATGAATTACAGTATCTGAAATTGCAGCAAATACTTTGAATTTATTAGTAGTGAACTTGACTGTATCACCTTTTAATTTTAATTCTTTTGCTGTTTCTACGTCTGTAATGAAATCATCATCGTCTAAAGTGTATGAAACTCTTGGAATCTCTAAACCTTTAATGTTAGTTAGACGAGCTTTTTCACGTAATTGGTTTTTAGCAAATGGTTCTGAAACAATTTCTTTAGAAAGTGTTTTTGGTAAGAGCTTATCTCCACCTGAATCATTACCTGTTGGTAAAGCGTGTAATAAACGTTGTGCCTCCATTGAAGGTTTTTCAAATTCATTTGGTAAAATCGCGTGACGATAAAACTCTGCCTTAGCTTTAACCATCTTCTCATGATCATTTAAAGATTGATAAGCTTCTCCTGTGTCTTTAACTTTCGCTTTTTCTTTTTCTTCAATGTCTTGTACTTGTCTTTCAACAATGTTAAATCTTTGTTGTAAGCCTGCTTTTTCTGTTTCTAGTTGTTTGATGTCTTCCATATCAATATTTGGATCTGTTGCTTTCTGACTCAACTCATCATTTTTATTTTTTAATTGTTGTCCAATCATACCTAATGATTGTTTTAATTCATATAATGTCGGCATTTCATTTCCTCCTAATAACTCATTGTCATTTTTAAAATTTCGCATTCGCGTTTAATTTTTTCTCTTTTTTCTTTTTCTTCTAGTGACATACTTTCTTTAGGTGTTTCAACCAATTCAGATGTATCTACATCATCAATTTTTGTGATTTTGTCTACATCTTTCTTTAAATCTTCCGGGACGTTCTCGAAACGCTTATACTGCTCTTTAGAGATACTAGCAGCTATTTCATTAGCTCCTAAAACTTCATCTATTAAGCCAAAAGATAAGGCTTCTTCAGCAGTAAGCCATGTTTCTGCATCTAACATCTGCTTTAATTGTTCTTGATCTAAGTTTTTTGCTTTATCCAAATACGCTGAATTACTAACAGCATCTGTTTTATCAAGTAAATCCGCTGTCTTTCTTAATTCTTCTGCATTACCTACAGTCATAACCCATGAATTATGAATCATTAAAAAACTATTTTTGTGCATAAAAATAGTGTCACCACTCATAGCGATAACACTAGCAATTGATGCCGCTAAGGCATCGACATAGATATTAATTTTTGCAGGATGCATTTTTAGCATATTGTATATTGCATGCCCTTCAAATACACTGCCTCCAGATGAATTTATATGAACATCTATTTCACTGATGTCTCCTAGTTCATCTAGTTTATTTTTGAAATCTGTAGCAGTTACATCACTTTCAAACCATTTATCACTTACAATATCACCATAAATAAATATTTCACCTTTACTTTTTGATTTTCTTTTCATTTGAAAATACTTAGCTTTCATTGACATTTTTATCACCACCTTTCAAAGATTTTCTTAATTCAAGTGGCGTGTCAATTGGGTATAAATCACCGCTTATTAGCGGCTTATCTCCACCTTCAACTGGTGGTAAATCTTCCCACTCTCTAATGTCATTTATAGTGTAGTAACCACTACGAACTGCTTTAAAGTACACTTCTGCTTGTGTTGCACTATCAGCCCTTAAATAAGATTTAACGTTAAATTTAAAATACCTATTTTTTTCTCTGTCTGTTTTAGTAAGTAGTTTCCGATTAAATTCTTCTTCATACTGTTTGACGATTGGCAATAAGGTATGCTGCAAGTAAAATCTGTTTAACTCTTCATTTTTCGCGAAATTTGTATTTGATCTTGCATTTAAGAATACTGAGGGCAATTGAAAAACGTTAGCTACTCTTTCTCTTGTTAAATTCTCGCTTGCCACTATATCTTCAGAGACATATTTTTTAGGTAACGGTTCGATTTCAACACCAGGCTCTTGGAATAATATTCCACCGTTTTCTTCATAGTACTGTTTGAAATCTTCTAACACTTGCTGCCTTTTTTCTTTACCTACATTGGAACCATATTTAAGCATGAAAGAATCAGGTTTTTGCATTTCTGTAAGATTAAAGGTTCTTACTGCATTATCAAAATCAGTTGTATTCTTCAACACATCAATCGGACTAATGCCTTGCACCATATTAGATGCCACGATGTGTTTAAAATGCAACATGTCCATATTATGAACAATCAATTTATTTCCAGTTGCAGCATGAATGGAATAATAAAGTTCACGTGATTGGTTTTCAATTAACATTTCAACAACATTTGGATTTAATAAGAAAAGCTTTGATGGTTGATGATAGATGTCTCGTTCAATTAGCACATATGCATTACCTTTTTCATTTCTGATTGTTTCAATTTGATTAATAAAATCAAAACTGCTCAGAGAATTATTCGGTGACACTGTAAGTAAATCAGATACTTCTGTATTAACTACTTTATAATCTTCATACATTTTCAAGGGCAAACTAGCCATCGAATTAGATAACTTTGTAATAGCTGAAAATATCGTTTCATTAGTTTCAAGCGTATTATTAATTACACCCCAAAAAGATCTATTTTTCCATGGGCTAAAGTCATAAAGCTTAGAAGTTGACTGATCAATCCAATTGTCTATCAATTTTTTCTTTATGCGTGTGACAATATTCTCTTTTGCGATAACATTCACCTCCTTAACGCATTATGTCTTTAATACTAATAAACTCTATGTTTCCTTCACCACTATCAGAAACAACTTTATTCATAATATCTGTATATGTGTTTAAAAATGCTGCAAAACCATCTATTTTACGATATCTGCTTTGCTTAGACGGCAACCAGTTTCCGTTTCTGTCTAGTTTCAACTGAACATTATTGATATACCATTTCATTAAAGGATTATTATTAAATATTATTTTCCCATCTAAAAACATTTCTTTTAAATCCTTCAATGCAGGGCTCAAGGTCAAAGCTCCTTGTCTTGTTTCTTCCGTTTCAAACCCGTAATTTTTTAACTCTTGATTTAGTTTGAATGCGTTCGCTCTATCATAAGTAATTTTTTCTACTACATAATGCTCATTCATCTTAATTATCCAATTTAAAACATCTTGGTAGTCAATATAAGGCTTATCTTGCACTGTTAATAAGCCATCTTCTTCCCATTCTCTATAGGGTATTTTTTCGTTAGAATATTCAACTTTGTGCTTAGGAATCCATGAATGCGATAAAACTGCAACTTTACCATTATCTAACGCAAAAGTAGCACACGCGGCTGTAAAGTCCTCTGTTTCTGATAAATCATAACCAATCGTGCACGGTCTGCCTTCCAGCTCTTCTAAAGAAACAATTTCATTATTTTTTTGGAGTGTTGGGTAATCAATAAAACTCATCTCGTCATTATTAGCAAAGATATTAAACCTTTTGGTTATAAAATCTCCACGTTCAGCTGGTGTTCTCTTAGCTTTTTCCCACTCTTCTTTCATCTCATCTAAATTTATAGAGACACCTAAGTTGGGATTTGCTTTTATCCAGTTCGACGAATCATTAATATCATCGTCATCATCCAAAGATGCTAAATAATAAAAAGTTCTTTCGTCTTCTATGATTTGATCTAAGGTGTCTCTTCCCGCTTCTACCATATCAACAAGTGGACCATCTAATTGATACCCTGCTGTCGTAATGTAGATGAGAAGAGGTTGTAACCTTGCAGCTCTTGAGTTTTTTATAACTGAAATCAATTTATAGTCTTTAAATTCATGAATTTCATCAAAAATCCCCATGTGTGTATTCAATCCATCTAACTTATCGCTATCTGATGCTTGGGGCATAATTTTTGATATCGTTGCGTCATAATGGATTTCATCTCTTAATGTTCTGAAATTTTTATCAAGCTTTGGGCTAGCTTTAATCATCGCCTTAGATTCATCAAATAGAATCCTAGCTTGTTTCATTACGTTTGCTAACAAATGAATTTCTGCACCATTTTCTCCATCTTGTGATACAGCATAGTTAGCAACCCCAGAAATAGTGGTTGTTTTACCATTTTTTCGCCCCATAAATATCAAAGCTTCTTTAAACCTGCGCAGTTTTGTTTCTTTATGAACCCAACCAAACAAACTGCCGATAATAAAATGTTGCCATGGCTGTAATACAAGTTGACGTTTAGATCCTTTGGAAGGTTTACAAAACTTTTCTATAAATCGAATAGGACGATGCGCTAATTCTTCATCAAATACCCATTTACCTCCATTTTCTAGATATCTAAGATGTCTCTCACATTCTTTTCTAACATATTTGCTTGTTTTTATTTTCCCTTGAGTGACTTGCTCTGCATACCATGTTGTTAATAGTTTTGGTGAAGGTTCATTTAAAACTTTAATAGTCACCGAATCCACCTTCTTCTTGAACTATCTTTTTTCTTTGTGCTGCAGTTAAACCCATAGACTTGAGTAAGTTATTTAGTGTTTGAACTGTTTTTGTCAGTTCTATGCTTAATGGATTCTTAATAATATTGCTCGCACCAGCCTTGTTTGTATGCTCTATCATTAAATCACTATTTTTAAGTTCATCTCTTAACCGACAATAAAATTCATATGTTTCTATATACAAATTAATTAATATGTCATCAGATTTTTTGTAATCTTCTATATATTCTTTTAGCTGTTTTTTTGTTAACTTCATATAAAGACCCCCTTTCATGAAAAATTTATCCGCGTTGCTAGCGTTTGGGCCTCTCCGGTACCCGGCGAAAAAACATTTTAAGCCGATGGGCAGGGGGCTATAAAATTTTATTTAAATAATTTTTTTGTTTAAATTTTTAGAACTCTAATTCTCTTAATATTACTTTTGTCATTATCATTTGCATGAATTTTGTTATGACAGCTATAACAAACTGACATTAGATTATCTAAGTCTAAAGCTTTGTTAAAATCTTCATCAACATAAATAATGTGATGTACAATGTTTGCATCTGTTACAATATCTTCGCGTAAACACATTTGACAAAGATAATTATCTCTATCTAATGCTATCTCTCTTAACTTCTTCCATGCTTTTGAATGATAGAACCAATCGTATTGATATGACTTACGACCATGCTTATAAATGTTATTATGCTTGGTCATCTCTTACACCTCTTTGATTGCATAACAAAAGACACACCGCATAGCGATGTGCCTCGTTTACTTATGTCGTATAACTTTTAGATAACTTTATACATCTTTCCGATACTATCATATTACTACAGATTTGTAGGCCTTTTGCACAATCTTTGCACAATGTTATTTGATACCTGCATGATACGCTACCGCTTTAACAAAGTTCTTTCGTATAGTAGTAACAGTATTACGATGCATATGGCATTCATGTCCTATCTGTTCCATCTTTAACTTCTTTTCTTTATTCCAATACTTGAGCCTTATTACTTTCTTATGATCTTCAGGCAACTTTAAGTATTCACTCTCAACTGCTTCGACCATTTCTTCAAGGTTTCGTAACATCTTATTAGTTAATAATCTAGTTGCCATTAGTTCAGTTGTTCTAACTGGTTCGCCTTTTTGTAATGGTCCATATACAATATTGGAATCTTGTTCCTTCGTTGGATTAAGTATTTCCAACCTCAATCTTTTTATTTCTTTCTTGTTCTCATTTAAATTATATATTTCTGATTCAATATATTTAAATGTTCCTGGCTTGATATCATATATTGTGTTCCCCATGTTAGACCTCCATTACTTATGCTTAGCTATTCTTGCTTTAATAGCTTTCATTAATTCTTCTTGCGTTAGTTCTTTATTTTGTAAAGCTTTATATACTCTTTGATCTATTGTGTTATCGGTCATGATGTGATGAATAATAGTCGTATGATTTTGTCCTTGTCTATATAATCTAGCATTTGCTTGTTGGTATAATTCCAAGGACCATGTAAGTCCAAACCAAACAATAATGTGCCCACCTTGTTGTAAGTTTAATCCATGTCCTGCACTTGCTGGATGTGCTATAAGCAGCTTAATGTCTCCACTGTTCCAACGTTCTTTATAGTTTGAATCCTCTAATGTGGTTGCTTCCTTAAACCTTTGAAGTATTCTTTCTTTATCGTGTTTGAAGTTATAAAACAATAGTATTGGTTGGCCTTGAGACTCCTCTATAATTTCCTCTAACTTATCTAACTTCTTATCATGTATAAGTCTTACATCTTCCTCATCTGTATAAACTGCGCCGTTAGATAGTTGAAGTAGTTTCTGACTTAATGATGCCCCATTTTGAGCTACAACTGTTCCTTCTTCTTCCGATTCTAAAATATAGTTTTTTTCTAATTCTTCATATACTTTTCTTTCTTTTTCAGATAAGACTACTGTTTGTTTAGTATCAACTCTGTCAGGCATATCCAGATAATCTTTCGCTTTCATGCTTAAACATATATCTTCTATTCGTTCATATATCTTTTCTTCAGATCCGTCTCTTAGCTCCCAGTTAAAAACATGTTCGCTAACTTGATGTGTTGGTTTAAAGTACCTTTCTCGATAACGACTGAATGAAGACTCAAGTCTTTCGCCTCTGTCTATCAAATAAACTTGAGCCCATAAATCCTGTAAACTATTTGGACTAGGTGTTCCTGTTAATCCTATAAATCTATTAATGAGTGGTAATTTCTTTTTAATAGATTTAAACCTTTGACTCTTAGGACTTTTAAATGTAGACAGTTCATCAATTACAACCATGTCAAATGGCCATTCTTTTTTATATTGATCACATAACCATTTAGTATTTTCTTTATTGGTTACATAGATATCAGCCTCTGTGTTTAATGCATCATTTCTTTCTTTAGGTGTTCCTAAGATTAAAGACACTTTCAGATGATTTAAATGGTTCCACTTATCAACTTCATCAACCCATGTATCTTTAGCAACTTGTTTTGGTGCTATGACTAACATTTTTTTAGTGTCTAACAACTGCAATTCACTAAATGCTGTAAGTGTTGACACTGTTTTCCCTAGTCCCATATCTAAAAATAGACCGTATTTCTCATTATCAATAACTTTATCTATTGCATACTTTTGATAGCTATGTGGTTTGAAGTCAATCGCCAAATGTTCCACCTACCATTCTTATAAAAGTATTTACTTGTTCTTTATTCCATAACACATATACTGTATGATCTCTGTTTTCAAATTGTCTATGCACATATTTTTGTAAAGGATGCAACTTTCCCTTTTCTTGCTTCATTTCTACAAAAAATGTTTTTCCTTCTGGCATAATAATAATTCTATCTGGTACACCTCTTGTTCCAGGTGCAACCCATTTTAAACATAAACCGTTTAGCTTTGTTATCTCTTTAACTAAATATTTTTCTAATGTCGACTCTTTCATATATTCACCTTGTATACAAAATTTATATTTGTGTTCCGATGTTGCATCAATTCTTGCCAAACTTTTAAAAATAGCTGTTAGAGGGTTACCCCTATACCCCTTTACTCCCTAACACTACTTTTTAAACTTTATAGTGAATTTGATGCAACATTGGAAACAAACAGGGTTGAACCCTACAGCGAGAAGGGAAAGAGGTGTTGTATCATTTGTTGCATCAATGTTGCATCACCAAAAATGATACAACACCTAAGATTACTTTTTACACCACCGTGTTGCATCACTCAAAAAATGATGCAACATTTGATACAACATCTAAAAATGTATATTTATTCAATATTTCTTATATTAAATCCTCTAAACTTTCATCTCTTACATACGCTATCTGTACACCATAATCTTTTCCGAATCGAATTTTCCCACTTTTATTACCATCATATACAGACCAATTGTCTAATTGTCTTAAGATGTTTGAAATCTTTCTAATTTCCATAGATCCTCTACTATCTCCCTTATCCTTACCAAAACATTCAACAAACACTTCAAGCGCACAGACCTTATTTCTTTCAACGTAATCTACATTTCCTGTTGGTAACATATCAACATCACCTTGATAAAATCGTCTTCTTTCAAAGATGCTCAAGTCTTCCCAATTGCTTGGGATTGGCGTGTTAAGATATTCATCAATAATACCTGTATATGGAGATTCCTCAGTATGTTTACTTTGGATTGAACGCATTTCTTCTTCTAGTTCAGGGTTAAGGAACAACTCTTCTCCTTGTTCATAATAGTATTTAGCTTCTGCCCATATTTGGTCAATCTCATCTTTGGTTAGTTTAGACCAGTTCACTTCAACTCTCTCTGGATTTACAGTCATTGGCCAAAAACGTCTTCCACCAGTTTCATCTCTTAAGAAATCAACTTTATTAGTTGTACCAATGAAAATACATTGCCTTGGAAAATCTTCAATATAATGCCCATAAGCAACACGAAATCGGTCAACTTGTTTAGATATGAAATGCTTAATAGCTTCAACTTCAGCTTTTCTTGTAGCTGCAAGTTCTGCCATTTCCATTAGCCAAACGCCTTGTAAGGCCTCATAAGCTTCTTTACCTGTAACAGAAACTAAACTGTCAGAAAACCATGCACCACCTAATTTTTTTAGCAAAGCAGATTTACCTACACCTTGAGGACCATAAAGTGTAAGCATATAGTCAAATTTACATCCTGGCTCCATTACTCGAGCGATTCCAGCAGTCAATGCCTTTTTGGTAGTTGTTCTATTCACTTCAGTGTCTTCAACACCTAAGTATTTGATAAATAACTTTTCAAGACGTTTATGTCCATCCCACGATATTTTATTTAGATAATCTCTTACTGGATGATAGGCATTTTGCATTGCTACGCTTATAATGGCATCTTTTGTTTTGCCTGAATGGTGTATGTCATAAATCTTTTCGATATAACTTCTTAAACTGCTATCATCACCGTCTTGCCATTGACGTGTCTTAAAATTAGTATTCCATGGCACTTTCCCTAAGCATTCAATTTGTTTTGTAAATTCATTAAATGCTATTTTTCCTTTTAAATTTGGATCATTACGCAATATAATTTCTATATTTGGGATACTAGCTTTGAAAGTACCTTTCGAAGTAATTTCTAACGTCTCAGACCATGCATCATCGCTATTTACTATTTCATCGAAATCCTGCATTGCATCAGACATTTTGTCGTTAATTAATTGCTTTTTAACAACTTCATCATTTTGCGCTCTTTGCTGCATTGCTTTATAACTAGGTAGTCGATTAACCGGAGTATCTGTTTTAGCGTCTTCATCTTGAGCACCATATAAGTGTATGCGTACTAAATCAAAACTGTTCACAAGCATACCGCTAACGGGATCCGTATTATGATGAGAATAGGCAAACTTGTTATTTTCGTATAACACCAATCCACCTGCAGTTGAACCTTCATGATAGGTATAACGGTTAGTAGAATGTTTTTCGTATAAGTCAGGAATAAAAGTTGATATAGCTTCTTCTATCGTATAGGCTCTACAAAATGCGCCAACAATTCCCGGCTTTTCTTCTGGGTCACCTTGCTTATCTGCTAATCTTTTAGTCTTACTCTCTTCCTTTGAAGACGTTGGCCATTCTAATGTGTCAGTCCAATCAACATATTCATTTAATATTTTATCTGGATCTAACAAAGGTAAATCTTCATAGGTAAAGAAAAATTCTGCATCATTGCTAGTTGAAGGCCAATACATTAACCTATGTGGTTGATAAGTTGTATCATCGAAGTAATCCATGCCAACGATATCTGCCACTTTACGTCCAATAGCTTCATACTCATCTGCATTTACATTCCGTTTTAAAGGAATCACTAAACGCAGTCTTGGACTTATCTCTCTATGCTTATGTGTTGAATATAAACAATATGCAAAATCATAAAACATAGATAATATGTCCGTCATATCTTGAGCAGCATAATCGATATCAAGTGTTAACATTGAACGATTCATGACTTGACCAGCACGCCGTTTCCCTTCTTTTAAATATCCGCCGACAAATCCGCCAACATCTTTTATATCGGCTTGTTCAGACTTAGACATTTTATTGTACTCAGTTAAATCTTCTTTAGTTCTAACAGTTTGTGCTAGCTTCTGCATAAAGTCAGACCAAGCCATGTTGTGATTAGTCCAATGTGTGGATAAACGACTAGCAGCATAAGAATATGAGACATCACGATCATATTTAATTGTTTCTATTTGAGTGACTTTGTCTAACATGTTCGGCTCCTTTCATTATTTTAGATAGAGCAGAGAAGCCAACGCCTCTCTTTAGCTTTTGAATCTTTTTCTAATTCGTTCAACTTCATTTTCATAATCTTCTAAACCTTCAACACCATTATTTTTTACTAACTGCTTGAAAAGATAAGCATTCATATACTCCAATGCTTCTATGGTTTTCATCTTATGAGAAACGCTACTTAACAAGATCAATAAAAATATAGATAAAACAATTGAAATGACAATCCACATATTTACAACACCTCCAGTGCTATTGCTAAACACATTAATATAATTAATTCAAAAATGATAATAGCTATTACCATGAAACTTCAGCTCTGATTTTTTCGTAATCACTCGGCGCCTCTACATCATCATTAGCCGTCATCATAATATATACTTGCTCAGTTACATACTTACCTAGCTCATACATTGCTAGTAAGAATAATAGTCTTAATATTTGTTTAATCATTGTTTATCTACCTTCTTTGCTTCGTATAAGACCGGATATAAATTTAAAAAGTGTATTCTATATCCAATCGTCTTAACTTCTACTTTGTCGCCTACTTTTAACCTAGCTTGTATGTCTGCGCTATCAAATTTCTTTTTGAATAATAAGTCGGAGTTTTCAATGACTTGTTTGTTGTCTAATACAATATAGAACTTGTCTTCTTTATCTTGTCTCTTGTTATATTTATCTGTAATTGTCCCTTGATGTACTTCTTTGTTTTGGTAACTAGCCACTGTATAGATAGGCGATATGACAACAAGCATCAGTGCGATTACGCCGAATAATCGCAGTATTCCAGCAATAAAGATATCGAACCAATCCATATTTTTAAGTTTTTTAATCATCATTGTCATCTCCAGTATCAATTAAACTAGGCATCATTCTTAACATAGCCCTTAGTTCATGTTCATTCATATTAGCCATCATAGGACTGTAAAATTCACTGTCTTTATCATTAATATCTTTAATAAAATCATTTTCAATCTTAGCTTTTTCTTCAGGTGTTTTATTTTTATATTTTTTGATTATTTCAGTGTACTTTTTCGAGAATTTCATTTTAGGTATGTTAATCATCGTCTGCCTCCTCAATAAATGTAAATGATTCAATCTCATCTCTTTTAACCCATACTTCATTGTTGAACACATCTTTGACCGGAAGAAAATACTCAATCCCTAACTTCATAACAAGTTTAATATAATCACCAGAAGCTAGATCTGTTGTTGTGTAATAAACTCTATCTGAAATAGTTTTAATTCTAACCTCCGTCATTTCCCACACTCCCTTATATTTTCATACAACTGACCCACTTTAATAACTGCATCTCTTTTAACTTGCGCCTTGTACTTCTCTTTCGCTTCTTCTTTACTCTCTGCCTCAACAACTGTAAACCTTTGATTACTCTTAACTTTAGTTATGTGCGT
>NZ_JACVZM010000016.1:0-45856 GCF_017151935.1 Staphylococcus sp. EG-SA-14
GCATTTTTGCTTTTTATAAATTGTCAGATTATTATGAAAACAAGGGAGTGGTAAGTATGAATCTTAACGATACGATATTTATGTTTTTGTGTACATTATTAGTTTGGTTAATGACACCAGGATTAAGTTTATTTTATGGTGGGTTAGTTCAATCTAAAAATGCGCTTAATACTGTCATGCAAAGTATGGCAGCAATTGTGCTTGTTACATTTGTATGGATAACAGTTGGTTTTACAATTAGTTTTGGAAATGGGAATTTATGGTTCGGAAATTGGGAATATACTTTTCTTAATCATGTAGGTTTTGCGACTCAAGAAGATATTAGCCCACATATTCCTTTCGCTTTGTTTATGTTATTTCAAATGATGTTTTGTACGATTGCAATTTCTATTTTATCTGGTTCAATCGCTGAGAAAATGAAGTTTATTCCTTATTTATTATTCGTAGTAATATGGACTGCTCTTGTATACAGTCCAGTAGCACATTGGGTTTGGGGCGGCGGTTGGATTAACAAACTCGGTGTATTAGATTTCGCTGGAGGTACGGTTGTTCATATTACATCAGGTGTTTCTGGTTTAGTATTAGCTATTATGATTGGAAAAGGAAACAAACATTCTGAATCAACACCACATAATCTTATCATTACGTTGATTGGCGGTATATTCGTGTGGATTGGTTGGTATGGATTTAATGTAGGTAGTGCTTTTACATTTGATAATATTGCGATGCTTGCATTTACAAATACTATCATTTCAGCCAGTGCAGGTGCTATAGGTTGGTTAATTTTAGAATATATTTTTAAAAAGACGACAAGTTTACTTGGACTTTTACTCGGTGCATTAGCTGGTTTAGTTGTCATTACTCCTGCAGCAGGATATGTAACATATCTTAGTGCAACAATAATGGCTTTAATAGGAGGTATCTGTTGTTATATTGTCATCAATTACATCAAGGTAAAATTAAAGTATCATGATGCATTAGATGCATTTGGTATCCACGGTGTTGGTGGTATTATTGGTGCTGCTTTAACAGCAGTTTTCCAAAGTAAAAAAGCAAATCCTGACATTGAAAATGGTTTTATTTATACTGGTGACATACATATTGTACTTGTACAAATATTATGTGTAACAGCAGTTGTAATTTTTAGTATCGTCATGACGTTTATTATTGCGAAAGTAATTAAATTAATTACACCATTATCTGTTACGGAACAAGAAACGAATATAGGATTAGACAAGATTGTTCACGGTGAACATGCTTACTTTGAAGGTGAGCTAAATAGATTCAATAAACATATTCGATATTAGAATATATTTACATAGAATATTCATTGTCCTAACATTTAACTAAAGGTTGATGTTGGGACATTTTGTTATACAAAAGTTTTATTTTGAAATCTTTTTATGAAAGAAGCAGAAATATTATTTAAAGCGGTTACACATATGCTAAAATAAGGCTAAGTGTCACAAATAATGATAGGTGAATAAGTATGAAAAATATATCTGATATTGCCAAATTGGCAGGCGTTTCAAAAAGTACAGTATCTAGATTTTTAAATAATGGATCTGTCAGTAAAAAAACAAGTGAAAAATTAACAAGAATTATAGCAGAACATGACTATCAACCGAATCAATTTGCTCAAAGTTTAAGAGCGAGACAAACACACCTTATTGGTGCCATTATACCTAGAATGAATTCATATGCAGTAGACGAAACAATCAAAGGATTGGCAAAACAATGCCAAAAATATGAATCACAATTAATTTTAAATTATACAGGTTTAAATATCGAAGCAGAAATACAAGCGCTTGAAACATTAGCACGCAGTAAAGTAGATGGTATTGTTTTAATGGCTACAGATATAACAGAGAGACATATTGAAGTCATTAATAAAATGAATGTACCAATCGTTATTGTTGGTCAACAACATGAACAACTTCATAGTATTGTGCATGATGATTATAAAGCAGGTCAAATTATAGGCGAATGGATTGGTCAACAGGGATATCAACAAGTTGAAGTGTTTAGCGTAAGTGAAAAAGATATTGCAGTTGGTATACATAGAAAACGTGGTTTACTTGACCAGTTAGCTAAATACCAAATTAAACCTAATATACATGAAACAAATTTTACTTATGTGGAAGCACAAAAAGATGTTGCAAATGCTTTGGAAAATGTGGAGCAAGTAGATGCGGTTGTTGGAGCAACTGATACGATTGCATTAGCTGCCTATAAATATTATTCTGATAAAAAAGATGTTATGAAACCACATCAAATATATGGTTTTGGTGGTGACCCAATGACACAATTAGTGTCTCCATCGATAAAAACAATTCATTATAATTATTTTGAAGCTGGCCAATGCGCGATGGAAGAGATACAACAGATGCTTAAAAAGCAAGATATGCCATATAGCGTCACAGTAGATGTTAATATTTAGACGCTGTATTTTTTAAAATAAATGTGGAACCGATACCATATAACTATAAATGGATAGGTTAAAAGTTAAAGAACGTAGGTAAAATTTGCTATAATAGAATATAAATTGTTAACAGCATAAATTATAAAAGGAGGACTGGGTAAATATTATGACCGAATGGACTAGAGAAGAACGTTATCAACGAATCGAGGACGTTGATACTGAGTATTTTAAAACATTAAAACAACAAGTTGATCAATCAAAATTTCGTCAACAATTTCATATACAACCAGAAACAGGCTTATTAAATGACCCCAACGGACTAATTTTTTATAAAGGGAAGTATTATGTTTCACATCAATGGTTCCCATTAGGCGCAGTACATGGCTTAAAGTATTGGTATAACTACACGAGTGATGACTTAATAAACTTTAAAGCTGAAGGGCCAATTTTAAATCCAGATACTAAATATGACAGCCATGGTGTATATAGCGGTAGCGCTTTTGAATATAACGGGCATTTATATTATATGTACACAGGAAATCATCGAGATAATCATTGGCAACGACATGCGGGTCAGATGATCGCACGATTGAAAGAAGACGGTTCAGTTGAAAAGTTTCCAAAGCCAGTAATTAGCCAACAACCAGAAGGATATACGAGTCATTTTAGAGATCCTAAAGTTTTTAAATATAGTGAGAAATATTATGCGATCATTGGCGCACAAAATAATGATCAGCAAGGTCGATTATTACTTTATAATACTGAAGATATAATTAATTGGCATTATTTAGGTGAAATAAATACAGAGTTGGATGATTTTGGATATATGTGGGAATGCCCAGATTACTTTAATGTAGATAATCAAGATGTCATACTTATTTGTCCACAAGGTATTGAACCAAAAGGCGATCAGTTCAAAAATATTTATCAAAGTGGTTATATACTTGGAAAGTTTGATATTGAAAAGTTAACATATGAACATGAAAATTTTGTCGAGCTTGATAATGGCTTTGATTTCTATGCACCTCAAACATTTTTAGATGAAAAAGGCCGACGAGTACTAATTGGATGGATGGGGTTACCGGAAATCGAATATCCTACTGATAATGAAGGATGGGCCCATTGCTTAACAATTCCTCGTGTATTAAATGTAGAAAATGGTCAACTTAAGCAACGTCCATATCCAGCGTTGGAAAAATTACGTCACAATAAAGAGACAGCATTAGGCTACGCAAATAAATTTACTCGAAAATTACATCCGTATGAAGGTAAACAGTATGAATTAATCATAGATATTTTGGATAATGATGCTACCGAAGTGTACTTTGAATTACGTACATCTAAGACTTCTTCAACATTAATCGCTTATAACAAGCGTGAAAATAAAATAACATTAGATCGCAGCGACAGTGGTTTATTGCCGGCAAATGTTGAAGGTACGACGCGTAGTACGATATTAGACACGCCATTAAAGCAATTACAAATTTTTGTTGATACATCTAGTATAGAAATTTTCTGTAATGATGGGGAACGTGTTTTGACATCTCGAATTTTCCCGACAGAAGACGCACTAGGTATTAAAACATCAACAGAATCAGGGCAAGTATATTTACAATTTACTAAATATGATTTAAAGGATGAACATAAATGAGACGTCTATTTTCAATAGGAGAAGCGTTAATTGATTTTATTCCAAACATTACAAATGCGAATTTAAAAGATGTTCAAACATTTACGAAGCAAATTGGTGGCGCGCCATGCAATGTAGCTTGTACAGTTCAAAAGTTAGGACAACAAGCGCATATGATTACACAATTAGGTAATGATGCATTTGGAGATAGCATTATTGAAACGATATCAAGTATTGGTGTAGATGTATCAAAAGTGTATCGCACGAATGAAGCCAACACTGCGTTAGCTTTTGTAAGTTTGACTGAAGCGGGCGAGCGAGATTTTTCTTTTTATCGTAAGCCCTCTGCTGATATGTTATTTGAACCAAGTTTTGTGAATGATATTGATGTGAATGAAAATGATGTGGTACATTTTTGTTCTGTTGATTTGATCGATAGTCCGATGAGAGAAGCACATTATCAATTGATTACCAAAACATTAAATTCAAATGGTACTGTCGTATTTGATCCTAATGTAAGATTGCCATTATGGGATAACGCTGAAGATTTAAGACAAACTATTCATACCTTTTTGCCATTGGCGCATATTGTAAAAGTTTCAGATGAAGAATTAGAATTTATTACAGGTATTCATGATGAAAATGAAGCCATTCAATCATTATTTACAGGTAATGTTACTGTAGTCATTTATACGAAGGGAGCAGATGGTGCTGCCGTATATTTGAAAAATGGTAATAATCATTATCATAGTGGCTATAAGGTAAAACCTGTTGATACAACTGGGGCAGGGGATGCTTTTATTGGTGCAGTTATTAGCAGGATTTTAGCAACCGATGTGTTAAATTTAACTCAGTTATTTGAAAATGAAGGTGAGGAAATTTTAGCGTTTAGCAATCGCGTTGCTGCAATAGTGACAACGAAGTATGGTGCCATTAATAGTTTGCCAACATTACAAGAGGTTGAACAAGCATTTTAAATAATTCATTTATAAAACAGTGTAGGAAACAAGTTGAATCTTGTGCTACACTGTTTTTTAAAACAAAATAAGATTCATGGGGTAGGAAATTGTAGTATTTTATTTAAGGAAACTGTCGATTTCAAATTTAGTATATTTTGTTAAAAATTGCGCCATAGGATTGTAGAGTGAAATAGAAATTGATAAATTATGTAGTAATAGGAATAGGTATACAAAGAGACGTTACATCATTTTTTAATTCACGCGTCATATTTAATTTTGTTATTAAACAATTAAAAAGCCAGCTATACAGTGCATTTGCTAGTTATCTTGTTAAAATCCAACAAGATTTACAATTGAATACGCCGTTAACTGACTTTATTATCTTATTATATTTTTTTAACGTTTCTCGCCGATGCATAGCAGTGTTCTTTATTTTTAAAATAGACAATTCGCTCTTTCGAATCTATAGATTCAATATTATGGCGATTGACGACAAAGCTATTATGACATCTAAAGAAACGATCATCTAATTGACTCAGTTCTTTTAAATTACCATAAAATTCAATTTGACGGTTATCTAAATGGGCAATGAGTCTGTGAGATTTTGTTGATGATTCAAAAAACATAATATCATCATATTGAACATACACTGAATTACTGCCACGTTTTAATTCAATCGTTTCAACGCTATTATCTCTTGATAATAATTGTAAACGTGTATGTGCAGTTTCTAAACAATCTATAATTCGAGTTCTTAATTCTGCTGGATCATCTTTAAAAATAAAATCCATCGCTGCAACTTTGTAGACAAATGTTAAATAGGTAAGTTCACTGTGACTCGTAACGAAAATAATGTTACCAACTGGGTCATGCTTACGAATTTCACTGCCTAATTTGATACCATTAATATCAGTTGAAAGTTGAATATCTAAAAAGTAACAGCCTATGTCATTCATATTTTTAGCTTGCTCAAGCACCTCATAAGGATTATCAGTTGCGAGGGCAATTTCCATAGGCTTTTCTTCTATCATTATATAATTTTTAATAATGGTAACCATGTTTTCTCTTTGTTTTGGATCGTCTTCGCAAATGAAAATTTTCATACATTCACATCCTTATGGCTAGTTGTTAATAATTTCAACTTTTTGAATAAAGAAACCATTTTCGATAATTGTATCTAATAAGACATTGTCTGCATTATCAGCAATTTCTTTTAAAGTTGATAGACCTAAACCACGACCTTCACCTTTAGTAGAAAAACTTTCTTGGAACAATTCATGAATGCGTGGTATATCATCAGCGCATTTATTCATAACAATAAACGTTACTGAATTTTCACTTTCAATAAATGCAACGCGAATGATAGGGTCATCAATTTCAGTTGATGCCTCAATTGCATTATCAAGAATAATACCAATACTGCGACTTAAATCGATCATATTCAAGTTAATGCTACTTACTTCATCGGGTATTTCGATACTAATCGGAATATTCATTTCTTGTGCACGTAAAATTTTCGCAGTAATTAAGCCTTTTATCTCACGTACTTTAAGATTCTCGATACCATTTAATTTAATAGCATTCATCTGCAAATTATCTTTCATAGGTACAATATTTTTATTGAAATAAGCGCGTAGACCAATCATGTCATCTTCGCGAATGTATTCTGAAAGTGTCGTTAAGATATTGACATAATCATGACGGAACTTGCGCATTTCGTTGTTGATAGCTTCAATCTTCAATGTATATTCATAATAGGTTTCAATTTCTTCCTGGTTTCGTTTGTATTTCATCTCTTTAAGGGTGAAAAGCGACATTATAAGTATTACAACAGAGATAAAAATTATTAATCCTATAAATACAAGTGCATATGGAATTAAGCTATCACCGTTTGAACTTGTATTTGTAGAATAAATATAAAAAAATGCAAATGTTGCAAATAATACGAATGAAATTATAATCATATAAGTTTTATTTAAAGATAAGTATGATTTTTTAAATTTCTTTAGAGATATTCTTACCAAATATGTCGCTAATAATGAAACTGATGAAAAAGAAAGTATATATAATGGTAAGAGTATTGCAGGATCAGTAGTGTATTTTCTTAAAGTTAAAAACAAACCTACTGTTGCAAAATTACTCAAATACATTATGATCATGGTCACTAAAATTGTTACTATTGCATAGTACTTTAATTTAAAGAATAAAAATATGATAGATGAAAAAGTTGGAATCAATACGGCTCTACTTCCATAGAAGTAATACAAAAACATGGTTGGAATTATAATTCCAACTATAATAAAATAATCCCTTAAATTAAATTTAACAAAGGAAATAAATTTGGCTACTGTAAAAAGTATTACTAATTGAAAAGTGGCCATAGCTAAGTTGTTTATTGTTTCCATATGCTACACACTTTCTAAAATAACTTTTACTATTTGTCGTATAAATTCGTTAATTCAGCGGGTACTTTAGGTTCATCAAATAAACTGCTGCAAGCGTTTACGCCACCGACAATTCCGATTGCTTTAGCTAATTTAATTATAAAATCAAAAAACATATTAACAAGTGTATTCATGATTAATCCTCCTTAGGGAAAAAAATAGGTAATAATGTAATAGATTCTACTAAAATTCCTAATAACATAAATTGAGCATAAAATGGATGTATTATTAAGGATAGAATCAAAACTAATAAATACATAATTATAGATAAATACTTTTTACGTTTTACTAATTTTATTGGTATAGGTTGCTTTTTCGTTGCTGCAGGTGCATAAATAACAACGGAAATCAATCCTATAATAGATAAGGCCAGTAAATAAGTAAAATTAATGTCTATATTAATTAGAAAATAAGGTACAAATACAAATGTTAAAATACTTTGTATGTAACAAAGTATCGAAGACTTTGCATGAGCACCATGTGCATTATAGCGTATTAACATATAGGATAAGTGTGTAACTAAGGTAAACAAAAATACACTTAAGAATATAGAAATACTATATGTTACAAGTATTTTAAAAAAATTACCAACTATAATTTGCATCCCTAAACGTACTTGCAAAAATTGAATATGATCTAAGTTATTTCTCTTTTGAAGATACGTGGCAAACTGGTCAATTTTGTTATCAAAATAATTCAATTTTACACCACTCTCCTCACTGTTATTATACGATTTAGTACAATCTTTTATCATTATATTGCCTAACTGTAGGAAATAAATACTTAACTGTTAAATGTAATTTGTATTTAATATTTTAACATAAAAAAATTTACAGTTAAGAATAAAAAACGACTAGTTAAGAAAAAATCGAAAATAAATGCTTTTAGCATGTTTTAATATAACTAGATTACAGAGATGTGATGGAAAATAGTTGATGAGTTGTTTAATTTTAAGAATTTTTATCTTAATTAAGGAAGGAGTGATTTCAATGGCACAAGATATCATTTCAACAATCGGTGACTTAGTAAAATGGATTATCGACACAGTGAACAAATTCACTAAAAAATAAGATGAATAATTAATTACTTTCATTGTAAATTTGTTATCTTCGTATAGTACTAAAAGTATGAGTTATTAAGCCATCCCAACTTAATAACCATGTAAAATTAGCAAGTGAGTAACATTTGCTAGTAGAGTTAGTTTCCTTGGACTCAGTGCTATGTATTTTTCTTAATTATCATTACAGATAATTATTTCTAGCATGTAAGCTATCGTAAACAACATCGATTTATCATTATTTGATAAATAAAATTTTTTTCATAATTAATAACATCCCCAAAAATAGATTGAAAAAATAACTGTAAAACATTCCCTTAATAATAAGTATGGTCGTGAGCCCCTCCCAAGCTCGCGGCCTTTTTTATTGTAATAAAGAAGGGGAGAGTTAATCCTCATTATGAGACCCACCGTTAAAATATATGAATAAGTCTAATGTTGGAAAAGGTCAAAAAATTAATCAATTTAATTAAGAAAATCATTCATTTGCAAAGGGCGAAATGGATTCTTACTGAGTTATCTATTATAAAAAAATAAACATAGACTTATGAAAAATCTCTCATAAATCTATGTTTAGTCATGACATGTGTTAAATATTATTTCGGGCGCTTCTTATTTATACAAATCTAATTTAATACTTTTAAATACAGGTATATTTTCGCGTTGCTGTTCTACTTCATTTAAGTTTAAATCTACAGTCAAAATATCTGCGGATTCATTTAATTCTCCAACTAAATCTCCATTTGGGTTTATAACTATCGAATGACCAGCATATTCTGTGTTACCATCGAATCCAGTGCTATTAGTTCCAATGACAAACATATTATTTTCAATTGCACGTGCCTTTAGTAATGAATGCCAATGGTGAAGACGTGACATAGGCCATTGCGCCACATAAAATGCAATTTTAGCACCACTACGAGCAGGATATCTTAATAATTCGGGAAAACGTAAATCATAACAGATAAGTTGGGCCACATAAGTACCGTCAGACAATTGAAAGGGTTCAGCTACGTTTTCGCCAGCAGTTAAAAATTCATGCTCTCTTAACATAGGAACTAAATGAACTTTGTCGTATTCATTAATTAGCTGGCCACTTTTATTCACACTAAAAGCTGTATTAAATATTTGATAGTTTCTAATGTTAGAAACTGACCCAGCTACGATATCGACTTTATATTTTTCAGCTAAATGTTTAATAAATGAAAAACTTTGTCCTAGATTATTATCTGCTTTTTCATTTAAATGCTCTAAATCATAGCCATTATTCCACATTTCAGGTAAAACGACTACATCTACTTCAGCATTCATATTTTTTTCGAACCATTGCGTTATTTGAGTTTCATTTTTAGAACTATCTCCAAAAATAATCGGTAATTGATAAATTTGGACTTTCATAACATCACATCCTTGATAGATCTTATATATAACTTACTAAAAGTTATGTTGAAACGCAAAAAACGAGCCCAAGACATAAAATCAAAGTCCTAGGCTCTACAATGTTATATTGACAGTAGTTGATGGGGCCCCAACATAGAGAAATTGGAACACCAATTTCTACAGACAATGCAAGTTGGGGTGGGCTCTAACATAAAGAAATACTTTTTCTTTAGAAATTAGTATTTCTTATACATGAGTTTTACTCATGTATTCCTATTCTTAAGTGCACATTAGCAGCGGCTAATGTGTAAGAACTACTACATAATGAATAACTAATGATTCTTTATCATTTCTGTCCCATTCCTAACAATATATTGATTATTTTTTTATTACGAAACGATCTTCCACTGGATTAAATGTTTTTTCGCCAGCAGCTTCACGAATATCACCAAATGGCATTTGAGCAATAAGTTTCCAACTTTTAGGAATATTAAATTCATTAGAAGTCATCTCATCAACAAGTGGATTATAGTGTTGTAATGAAGCACCTATGCCTTTAGTAGCTAATGCAGTCCAAATTGCAAATTGATGCATGGCATTTGTTTGAGTTGACCATATTGCAAAATTATCATAGTAGTTTGGCATTTGTTCTTGTAAACCACTTACAACATCTTGATCTTCATAAAACAAAATTGTGCCGTATGAATGTTTGAAGTTATCAATTTTTTGTTCAGTTGGCTCGAAATCACGATTCTCTCCCATGACTTCTTTTAAAATTGCTTTTGTGTTATCCCAAAATTTATTATTGTTGTCATTTAATAAGAGAACAATTCTAGTTGATTGAGAATTAAATGATGAAGGAACATGTTTAACTGCATGTGCAATCATTGATTCTAATTCGTCATCGCTAATTGATATCGAATCTTTCAAATTATATATTGAACGTCTTTCTTCCATTGCATTGTCAAAAGTCATTGCTTTTTTATCTTTTTTAAATAAACCCATAATTATTGCTCCTTCTTTACTAAAGAATACTTAATAGACTAAGTATAAAATTTATACTCGTACTTGTAAAGTAATATTTACGAAAATTTCAAGAATATTAATATTCATTTTCAAATTCCAAATATAAATGCATTTTCAACGCATATTTATTATACTTAGATTAATACTTACATGAAAAAGGGAGGTGTCTCGTGAAATGTCATATCATTGGTTTAAGAAAATGTTACTTTCAACAAGTATTTTAATTTTAAGTAGTAGTAGTTTAGGGCTTGCAACGCACACAGTTGAAGCAAAGGATAACTTAAATGGAGAAAAACCAACTACTAATTTGAATCATAATATAACTTCACCATCAGTAAATAGTGAAATGAATAATAATGAGACTGGGACACCTCACGAATCAAATCAAACGGGTAATGAAGGAACAGGTTCGAATAGTCGTGATGCTAATCCTGATTCGAATAATGTGAAGCCAGACTCAAACAACCAAAACCCAAGTACAGATTCAAAACCAGACCCAAATAACCCGAAACCAAAACCGGATCCAAAACCAGACCCAGATAAACCAAAGCCAAATCCGGATCCAAAACCAGATCCAGATAACCCGAAACCAAAACCAGATCCAAAACCAGACCCAGATAAACCAAAGCCAAAACCGGATCCAAAACCAGATCCAGATAAGCCAAAGCCAAATCCAGATCCAAAACCAGATCCAGATAAGCCAAATCCTAACCCGTCACCAAATCCCAATCAACCTGGGGATTCCAATCATTCTGGTGGCTCGAAAAATGGGGGAACATGGAACCCAAATGCTTCAGATGGATCTAATCAAGGTCAATGGCAACCAAATGGAAATCAAGGAAACTCACAAAATCCTACTGGTAATGATTTTGTGTCCCAACGATTTTTAGCCTTGGCGAATGGGGCTTACAAGTATAATCCGTATATTTTAAATCAAATTAATAAGTTGGGCAAAGATTATGGAGAAGTTACTGATGAAGACATTTATAATATTATTCGCAAACAAAACTTCAGCGGAAATGCTTATTTAAATGGATTACAACAACAATCGAATTACTTTAGATTCCAATATTTCAATCCATTGAAATCAGAAAGGTACTATCGTAATTTAGATGAACAAGTACTCGCATTAATTACTGGTGAAATTGGATCAATGCCAGATTTGAAAAAGCCCGAAGATAAGCCGGATTCAAAGCAACGCTCATTTGAACCGCATGAAAAAGACGATTTTACAGTAGTTAAAAAACAAGAAGATAATAAGAAAAGTGCGTCAACTGCATATAGTAAAAGTTGGCTAGCAATTGTATGTTCTATGATGGTGGTATTTTCAATCATGCTATTCTTATTTGTAAAGCGAAATAAAAAGAAAAATAAAAACGAATCACAGCGACGATAATCCGTGTGTGATTCGTTTTTTATATTATGGAATAAAAATGTGATATATAAAATTCGCTTGTTCCGTGGCTTTTTTCAAAGCCTCAGGATTAAGTAATTGGAATATAACGACAAATCCGTTTTGTAACATATGGATAATAATTGGAACAGCAAGCCGTTTTGTCCATACATATGCTAAAGAAAAAATGACACCCATACCAAAATAAACTGGAATAAATTTGAAATCATTATGTGCTAATGCAAATATTAATGAACTTACTGTTGTAGCAATAATAAATGCTACGATACGATTACCTTTAATCGCATTAAATAATTCTCCAAAGATTACTTTTCTGAATACGTATTCTTCTAATAAAGGACCGATAATAGATACAAAGAAGATAAATATAGGTATTTTTCGAGCAATAATAATTAGCTTTTCTGTATTAGGACTTACTTGTTGTCCACCATAAATTTGCGTTAATACAATGCTCACTACCATTTGATAAATCATTACCAATGCAAATCCAAGCAATGCCCATGGAATGATATATTTTTTAGGTTCTTTAACTTCTAATTCTAATTTTGTTGGATTTTTAATTTTTAAATTAATTAAAATAATCGTCGTGGCGGCGATTAAAAATAGAACAAGTTGTATGTAAATGACTGCTTTAGTCAGTTCTATGCCACTATATTGTACAAATGGTAATTTTTTTACAATGAGAAGCGGTAAAAATTGAGACAATATATAAATAATAACAGTTAGCAATGATGCCCATAGTCTTGTCATAATTTTCCTCCAAATATTTGTTTATAATTTATTTTATCGTAAATAACTTGAAGTTACAAAACTTAATTAAAAGGTTATGACTTGAAATTTTGACCAAATTTGATTATTATAAATGTATGTTAGCACTCTTTAATGTTAAGTGCTAAACTTTAGGTTTTTTTAAGGAGGAACAATCATGCTAAAACCAATTGGAAATCGTGTGATTATTGAGAAAAAAGAACAAGAACAAACAACTAAAAGTGGTATTGTTTTAACTGATAGTGCTAAAGAAAAATCAAACGAAGGCGTTATCGTTGCAGTAGGAACAGGACGCCTATTAAATGATGGTACAAGAGTGACTCCTGAAGTGAAAGAAGGGGACCGTGTCGTGTTCCAACAATATGCTGGTACAGAAGTTAAACGAGATAATGAAACATATCTAGTATTAAATGAAGAAGATATTTTAGCGGTAATTGAATAATATAAAACTAAATTCATAGATAAATTGTAAAGAACGAAAATGAAATATGACTAAACAAATGGAGGTTTATCATTTATGGTTAAACAATTGAAATTCTCTGAAGATGCACGTCAAGCAATGTTACGTGGTGTAGACCAATTAGCAAATGCAGTTAAAGTAACGATTGGTCCTAAAGGACGTAATGTTGTATTAGATAAAGAGTTTACAGCACCTTTAATTACGAACGATGGTGTAACGATTGCTAAAGAAATCGAATTAGAAGATCCATATGAAAATATGGGGGCTAAACTAGTTCAAGAAGTTGCAAATAAGACAAATGAAATTGCTGGTGACGGTACGACAACTGCAACAGTATTAGCTCAAGCAATGATTCAAGAAGGCTTGAAAAATGTTACAAGTGGTGCGAACCCAGTTGGTTTACGACAAGGTATCGACAAAGCAGTTAAAGTTGCTGTTGAAGCGTTACATGAAAATTCTCAAAAAGTTGAAAATAAAAATGAAATTGCGCAAGTAGGTGCGATTTCAGCAGCAGATGAAGAAATTGGACGCTATATTTCAGAAGCTATGGAAAAAGTAGGTAACGATGGTGTCATTACAATTGAAGAGTCAAATGGCTTGAATACAGAACTTGAAGTGGTTGAAGGTATGCAATTTGATCGTGGTTATCAATCACCGTATATGGTTACTGATTCAGATAAAATGGTTGCTGAATTAGAACGCCCATATATTTTAGTGACAGATAAGAAAATCTCATCATTCCAAGATATCTTACCTTTATTAGAACAAGTGGTTCAATCTAATCGTCCAATCTTAATTGTAGCTGATGAAGTTGAAGGAGATGCATTAACAAATATCGTGCTAAACCGTATGCGTGGCACATTTACTGCTGTTGCAGTAAAAGCACCTGGTTTTGGTGATCGTCGTAAAGCAATGTTAGAAGATTTAGCTATTTTAACTGGTGCGCAAGTGATTACTGATGATTTAGGCTTAGATTTAAAAGATGCATCAATTGATATGTTAGGTACTGCAAGTAAAGTAGAAGTAACTAAAGATAATACCACTGTTGTTGATGGTGACGGTGACGAAAACAGCATTGATGCACGTGTAAGCCAATTGAAATCTCAAATTGAAGAAACTGAATCTGACTTTGATCGTGAAAAATTACAAGAGCGCTTAGCTAAATTAGCAGGTGGTGTTGCAGTTATTAAAGTAGGTGCAGCAAGTGAAACAGAGCTTAAAGAACGTAAATTACGTATTGAAGATGCATTAAACTCTACACGTGCAGCAGTAGAAGAAGGTATTGTTGCAGGTGGTGGTACTGCATTAGTAAATGTTTACCAAAAAGTAAGTGAAATTGAAGCTGAAGGTGACATTGAAACAGGTGTAAATATTGTACTTAAAGCATTAACTGCACCAGTTCGTCAAATTGCTGAAAATGCAGGGTTAGAAGGATCTGTCATCGTTGAACGCTTGAAAAATGCAGAACCAGGTGTTGGTTTTAACGCTGCTACAAACGAGTGGGTTAATATGTTAGAAGCAGGTATCGTTGATCCAACTAAAGTAACACGCTCAGCATTACAACATGCAGCAAGTGTTGCGGCAATGTTCTTAACGACTGAAGCGGTTGTAGCATCAATTCCAGAAAAAAATAATGACCAACCTAACATGGGTGGCATGCCAGGAATGATGTAAAATGACTGTTAAACTCCGATTTTATAACGTTTTTAATATTGGGTGGTCATAATTTGGTCATAGAAATTTTAAAATAAATCTTTTGAGACGTTTTCCATGAGTTTACTAAACTTTTGGGAAGCGTCTTTTTTGTATGAGTTCGTAATCTTAGCATAGATGTTCATAGTGGTGTTTATATCTTTGTGTCGCAAGCGTTCTTGTATTTCCTTAATATGCACACCAGCCTCTATAAGTAACGCGCAATGAGTATGACGAAATGAATGAGTGCTTATTTGTTTATTAGTTATGTTAGTCTTTTTAAGTATAGCTTTTATCCATAACTGTAGTTTCTTAATTACGAGGGGATAGCCGTTAACATCAGTAAAAACGAAATTGTTATCTACATACAACTCGTTTTTCCATGTGTCCTGTACATCCACTTTATAATTTTTGAGTAATTTAATCACATGAGGATCAACTGAAATTTTTCCGATTGAGCTTTCAGTTTTTGGCGTAAGTATTTGATATTGCTTTTTATTGTTATTCGGATTGTAATAAGTCTTTGTAATATTGATTGTATTATTCTCAAAGTCTATATCAGACCATTTCAATGCCAATAATTCACCTGCACGCATGCCTGTATATGCTAATGTACAAAACACCTCAAAGCTGTTTTGGGGTGAATGGTGATTTTTAGCAACCTCCAGGAATTGAAATAATTCATCTTTTTCAAGAAACTTTTTATGTATCTCAGTATCTTCTAATTCTTCCACACTAATTTTCTTTTTAGGTCGTTTAATACCCTCGCTAGGCATTATTCTTATTAATTTCATATCGTATGCGTACTTAAATATCATATTTGTAGAGGCTATAATGCTATCAACATAATTCTTGCTATACTGTGCGCTTATATCGTTTACAAAACGTTGATATTCATGTTTATTGATAGTTTGTATTGGTTTATTGTTAAAGCGTTCTATGGCGTGGTTTATGGCTTTCTCGCGTGCTCTGACACTACTTACTTTTACTTCGTTAGCATATTGTGATATCCAATCGTCAGCAACCTGTTTAAATGTAGACGTGGACGGTGCGATATAATCGCCATTTCTTAACTGACGCTCAACCATTTCAGCGTGATGTTTAGCGTCTGATTTGCGTTTAAAACCTGAGTTTGAAATATATTTATATTTGCCCGTTTCTGCGTCTTTTCCTAGTGATATACGATAGCGCCATGTATTTCCGCGTTTTTCATAACTTGCCATTTGATCACCTCGATTAATATTCTTTAAAAATATCACTAGATAAACGGCTATCAGTTTGTAAAATTTCTTTATGTAGAGTCGTACTTTTTTCGCCTTTATTTGGAAAAAGCTCTTCAATATCGTCTATATTTTTTACTATTATTTCAGAAACATACCCACTTAACTTTTGGTTAATTTTTTTAAATAACAAGTTTTTAAGGCCTGCAGATAAACTATCAACGTATTTTTTTAATCCGATATTTTCATCTTCATTTTTAATCGTGAAAATAAATCTATGTTGTGAATTAGTTATCTTTTCAGTTTCTTTATATGAGACGTCTAAGTCAAAATTTAATTTTTGCCTATTATCTAATTCGACGTCTACTAAAATTTCAAAGTCAAAATTTTCAATCGAAAAAGCGTGAGTAATGTTTGCAGTTACTTCAAATCCCTCGAAAACATCATTAATTTTATAATTCGGTTCTTCATCAAAAGTAAAGTCAAAATTGATCGGATTATGTTCAAAAAATTCTGAAGGAGATATGTGCAGATAACTACATAATTTATCTATAGCATCATATCTTATCATTTCAGAATCATTTTGTGCCATTGAAGTAAGTGAACTTCTTGCTATTTTTACATCTTTTGCAACACGAGATATTTTTAGTCCTCTTTCTGACAGTAGTTCAGACAATCTATTTCTAATCATTACAAACCTCCTAATTATGTTAATAATAGCATTTTTTTGGACGTTTATGTACAAAAAAATAAAAAATGATTGAGAAGTCAGTCGAAAAACTATTGCAAAAGAAAAACGATTATGTATAATAAAGTTATAAATTGATTGAGAAGTCAGTCAAAAACGAAGGAGGATTTTAATTATGACTATTTTAGCGAATACTAGAAAGTTTAAAGAAGCCATGTTCTTAAAAGGCTTTAATTTATCTGATTTATCACGTGAAACAGGTGTTGGAATTTCTTATTTAAGCCAAATTATTAATGGTAAAAAGATTCCAAGCCCTAAATTAGCTAAGAAAATGGCAGAAGTTTTACAAGTTGAGGTAAATGAATTATTTGAATTTGAAGTAAAGGAGGCATAAACCAATGTTCAACATTAATATTGATGAAGATGAAGCACGTGAGTTACTTGAGCAGGCTATCAATGCACGTGTGGACGAATTAGCGAAAGAGAAATATTTTATGACTTACAAAGAGTTGTCTAACTATCTGAATTTAAGTAAGCCTACTATTGAAGAATTACTTATTAATAATGGCATGAAATATTATATGGTCGGATCTACGTACAGATTCAAAAAGTCTGATGTAGATGAATTCATGGAACAGCTTACTGCTCATATGAATATCCAGAATAACGACTTTAAACAAGTCAATATCAAAAAGTTATTGGAGGCAAGGCAATGAAAATCTACTTAACTTATATCTGCTTAGTTTCATTGTTAACAATATTATTACTAGCAATATCTAACATGTATGTTGCTTTTAGCGTTTATGCTTGGCTAATAACTTTAGGATGTAATTTAACAGGAGAGATTACAACGTGCGAAAACAAGTGATTATTACAAAAACAGTAGTTGGCTGGTACAACATTAAAGATACTCAACATAATTTAATGTTAAATATACCGCCAAAAGTATTTGAACAGTACTTTCCTGATGTTAGTAAAGATGTTCAAGTTGTGTGTTTAGAAATGGATTTATCAAAAATTACAGAAATTAAAAATAAGAAAAAAGTAGGTAGTTAAGATGGAAATCAAACAAAAATATCAATTATCAAAAGTGGTTAAAATATTAGAAGTAGTATTATACGAGGAAGATAAGTTTCAATCCGATAAGGACTATCATTATCAGGATAAAGCATTATATGAATATGCTTTAAAGTTAGTTCATAATGGATTGTTCAATATTCTTGCTGAATTAGATTTTGAAGATGAAGCATTTTTAATTCTTGATGAAGTAACAATGACGCTAAGTGATGTCATGAAAGAAACACAACATGTTTACCGTTATAGTGTCATAGATGAAAAAGGTGAACACAAACATACAACAGATCGCAAAGGACACGTGATTGGAATGTTAGAGTGGGCATTAGATTACATTGCGGGAAATATTGAAGTGGAGGAATTATAAATGAATTGGGAAATTAAAGATTTAATGTGTGATATTGAAGTGGTAAAAGAAAAAATCAATGATGTAGCTATCAAACATGCTTGGTTTGTTGAAGATAGATTTGTAAAAAATGAATTAGAAACAAAACGGGAACATATTAATTTTTCTGCTAGCTATTTAGAACATCGTATACAAAATGAACATACAGTTGAGTTATTACATGTGTACTTAAAAGAATTCGGTGAACTTATACAAAAATTTCATGAAATAGAAAAAGCATCATCTGAGAACTTTGGCGAGGTATCAGATGACGCACAAAAATTAAAAATCACAGAGTAATTTAGAAATTACACATGTTTATTATAACATTTTTTACTCTGTGAATCACTAGAGGTGCAAAAAATGAATGAAATTAAATTAGAATATGACACACATGTTTCAGTGGTACATTATGAAAGTTTAGACTCACGTTCATTTAATAGCTTTTCAAAAATTAATTGGAGTAAGTTGGTTAATAAACTGTCTGTACCTATAGAAGCAAATTATAAGTATGCACGTGGTGTTGCTGTTTACGGTGATATTAAAAACGGTGCAAATGATCAAGGTGAAATTATCAAAAAGCATCGAAACGATAAAAATGTCATATACAGAGATGTGATTGTACTTGATTATGATGAAATAAATGATTTAAAGCAATTACATGAAGCAATCAGCTCAGCTTTAAGCAATGTTGCATGGTTTTGGCACACAAGTTACTCGCACAGAACTGAACAAGCTAGAATACGCCTGTATATCCCTCTAAATGAGCGAATAAGTGCAGATGATTATCGTAAATATACAAAAGTATTAGCAAATAAAATTGGCCATAAAGTGGATGAAGGTTCATATCAGCCAAGTAGATGTTTTGCGTTACCAGTTATTCAAAAAGGACACATATTTATTAAGCGAGTGAATGACTGTCCAATTATGAATGTTGATATGCTCGAACAGTGGTCGAAGGAGTTTGAACAATCAAATGCTAGTCCTAATGTCATAGGATACACTCGACGCGATAGTGAGTACTGGCGCGAGCTATGCTTTGGAACAACCGAAGGCAATCGTAACAATGCACTAGCTAGCTTAATTGGGCATTTATTAAGATGTCACGTTAATGATTATATTGTTTATTCATTTGCTTTACTATGGGGGCAATTCGCATGTAAACCACCTATGAAAGAACAAGAAATCAACGCCACTTTTCAATCGATATTAAATAAACACTATAACAATTAGAAAGGGGCTTTGTATGGAAACAGGTAAAAGTGATGTACTTGATAAAATTGAAAAAATTAATAAAAAAGATAGTGCCTTACAAGAAATTATACCAAAAGGTTATGAAATTGAACATCATCAATGCGGTATTGCCTTAAATCAACTTATACCAAGTAAAAAAGAAGGCGAGCCAGATAAAAAGGTTTTTATCACAAGTACAATCCCTCAAATCACTGAACGCTTTGAAGATATTGAGAGTAACGAAGTCAGCTTTAATATGCTTTTCTATGACAATAAAACGCCAGTAAATATAGCTGTGAGTGCCGAAGAAATTTCAGATAGTCGTCAACTCTTGAAATTGGTTAATAAAAAGCTGGATGTAACATCGTCGACATCTACTAAACTTGTTGATTATATTAATGCATCTAAACGGTATAATCCACCATTGAATGTTAAAGTTGCAACGCGTTTGGGGCATGTGAAAGGTTATTTTATTTATCCTTATCAAGAAGTGATGAAAGACAGCAATATCAAGTTGTTTAGTAATGATAAAGGATTTCAAAAGTTAATAGACTCTTTTCAAAGCAAAGGAACATTAGAAGGTTACTCTAAAAAAGTGTTCGGTCAAATAAAAGATCTACCAATGGTAATGGTTATGTTATATGCCTCTTTAGGTTCGGTTTTATTAAGAGAATTTGGATTACAGCCCTTTATTGTAGAAATATCAGGTAGTACATCTACAGGTAAAACATTCACACTCAACTTAGTATCAAGTGTTTGGGGAACGAGCGACCTTATCACGACATGGAGTTCTACTCAAAATAGTATTGAATCGATGGCATCATTTTTGAACTCATTTCCAATGTTTAAAGATGATACACGTAATACACATCCTAAGTTTGTTACCAGTGCCACATATAACTTTTCTAGTGGTGAAAGTAAATCAAGAAGTAATATTAATTTAACACTAAACGCTAAAAAAGAATGGCGAAATATTTTAATTTCTACTGGTGAATCATCTATCGCAAATATGGCTGATGAAAAAGCGGGTGTATCAGCACGTGTAGTTACACTACAAGATCCACCATATCCAGATAATTTTGATTTTACCACATTAGACAAATCGTTTAGGGAGAACTATGGAACGTTAGGGTTGGCATTTATTAAACAATATGAGTCTAAAAAAGACGTGTATAAGAACGCTTTTGAGAGCTATCAACGGTATTTTAATCAAAAAGGTAGTAATGAAATCATGCAACGTTTAGGACGTGCCTTTGCGTTACTACAAGTTACCGGTGAGGTTTTGAATGATATTGATGGGTTTGAACATGACCATTTTAAAATTATCGAACAAGCCTATGACAGCATGGTTAAAAACAATAAGACGATTGATAAACCTAAGCAACTGTTAGAGGAACTATTACAATATTTAGATGCAAATAGAAATAATATCGCTGGTGATGGCTATAGTTCAGTCAAAAATGGTGACATCAAAGCTATATATAAACGTGATTATTTATGTATATTAGGTCAAACTGTACACGATAAATTAGGTCATGAAATGCAGACTATAACAGGTCAATGGGGCAAAAAAGGATATTTAATTAAAGGTGAAAAAGATCGCTTGCAAAAAAAGGTGAGTCACAAAAACATTAAGTATAGAGGATTTGCTATAAACAAAGAAATGCTTGAAGAATTAGGATTTGATTTCTCGAATTCTCATAATCCTTATTCAGATTATTAAATAGTTCCCAAAGTTCCCGATAAGTTCCCGCGAAAAACATACAAACGGGAACTATAAGACTACTTTAACCACAAGCAATTAAAGTTAATAGTTCCCGAAGTTCCCAATAAATAATATTATTATTTATTATTTGAAAACGAACAAATGTTGTTAGCTTTATACCATATATGATAGAAAATTTTTAACGGGTACAACGGGAACTAAGTTTATTTAAAGTTTATATATCAATGGTTTGACTAGTTCCCGATAAGTATTTTAAGTCGGGAATTCAACGGGGACTAGTTCCCATTTAAAAATATTGGAGGTAACACATGGATAAAGAGCAACTTAAAAAGTATATATACGATTATGTAAAAGAATATAAGGAGATACCGATATATCAGTTAGAAGATTTGTTTAAAGAAATGAATCACGACTATATAGGGAGAACCAGTGTCACACACGATAAGGATGAGAATATTGTGTTTTGGAGTGGATGGAACAAAATTACAATGTTTGCGCTGATTGAATTAGTTAAAAGTGAACAACTTGATTTAGTGTATAGAGGTAGTTTTGTAATGCGTTATTTGTTGGATGGTAGAGTTCCTAACTTACCATTAGCAATTTGTTATCCAGAAGATGGACAACAAACGGACGTGCCCTCATGGGTGCCTATGGTATTAAGAATAAATAAAGAGGAGAAAATCAAATGAACATAGAAACTATCGTAAACCAATTTGAAACACGAGCAGGCACGTTACTAAGGTACTACACAGGATTATTAGAACATAGTAAAGTGCAACCATGTTGCTTTAAGTTATACAATGATCCATTTGATATGGCATACGTGATGATGAATGGGAAGTTATTCGGTCATGTATATATTAAAGATTGTAAAGTAAGGCAATCGTTTGAATTAGCGTCACCTAAGCACACTGAGGGGCTTATAAGAAGCATAGAGGGGCATTATGTAGGTTATGAATTACATGATGGTAAACAGCTTTCTATTAGTGATGTGATGGCCAGTCAATTATTTGAAGATGAGTATTTTATGTATGGATTACAAACATATGCAGAATCAAATAATAGTGATGTGTTTGAGTACCTAGAAAATGGATTTGATACAGATACACTTGAGGGCATTCAGTCAAGTAATACTGATGTGATATCGAATATTGAAATGTTGTATCAGTTAGCTACGGGAATCAATGAACCAGCACCAGAGTTAGTTGAGGGGTTGAGATTAGTAACTGAGTTTGTACAAGATGAGAATGCGACACAAGAGGATTACAAGGCTTTAGAACGTAAGTTAACTGAGTTGAAGTCATCTTATTACAGTTTGAATAAGTAATTAAATATGGAGTCACACGTGGTGTGTGGCTCCTAATGTAAAAGTATAAGGTATAGAAGTTTTAAAATGTAAAGGTTGCAACAATAGTGAGTTAATAGATAGGTGTGCGAAATTAAAAAAAGTGTGAAATGTTGATATTGAGCTGTTTTATGGCTTTGAAAATAATAAGGTTATATAAAGGTGTTAGCTTTTAAAATCGGAAGGTATACAGTCTTTGAGAATTGAAAAAATGGCAAGATTTGTGCAAGGTGTGCGAACTTTGTTAACGCTAATACAAGCTAAAGTTTGTGTTTTTGGCATAGGCCTAAAAGTTAAGTTTGTTCGCTGTTTGTTCGTGTTATTTTACCGAACTTAAGTTCTATATTAGGTTAATGTGAAAAGCCTAACGTTAAGTTTATAACATGATTTTATAAGTGTTATATATGATAAGCTAAACAATTGATAAACGCGCTATAAAGCGAACGTAAGTTTGTTTTAGACCTGTAAAAATGGTATAATTTAGGTATGAAATAATTAAAAGAAAGAGGTGTAGAAATGCAAAGTATCGCAGAAAAAGAGACGTATCATTTACCCACCGAACACCTGCAAGTTTTCAATGTGATAAAAAATACGTCCAATAAGTATATTACTAAAACTAAAATCTTAAATCAATTGGGATATGAATATAATTCAAGCAATGAACGATGGTTACGAAGAGTAATCAATTCATTAGTATATGATTATGGTTATCCTATCGGATGCAGTTATAAACCTAGTGAACGTGGTTATTACATCATTACGACAGAACAAGAAAAGCAACAAGCGATGAGAAGTATTAAGAAATTAGCTGATGGCAGTATGAAACGCTATGAAGCTTTGAAACGAATTGAAGTGTAAAGGGGATAAAAATGAAAACTGAATCGTACTTTAAAGAATACAACCAATTTGTAATAGATCAACAAAAGGCTATACAAGAATTGGAACAAGAGCGTAATGCATTGGAGAGTAAAATAAAGATAGATAAGTCCACATATAAACAGTTAATCATGGATGGACAAGATGATAAAGCAGATAACCTATATCAAGCAACAGATGCTGATGAAAAGAAACTAAAAGCACTTAATAAACGCTTAGAGACAAAGAAAAGTGTGTCGAAAGAAGTTAAATATCAAAAGACAATTGAATTATTAAAACATCAAAGCGAGTTGTCATCATTATACGAATCAGAAAAGCAATCAGCTTTAGGTAAATTAAAAAAAGTAGTCGATGCATATAATGAGATCATTGATGAAATAGAAGATATTAATGATAGATATGAAGATGAGCATCAGCAATATGCGAGTATTTATAGTCAAGAACAATTATATGATGATAAAGAGGCTAGGGAAGCATTGAATGGCTACTTTAGAGAAAATATATTTACATCATATATTAATGGTAATGATTTGCCATACGAACACAATAACAAGTTGTTTTTAAAACGTTAAAAAGAAAGGGTAATTAAATGGAAACAAAATACGAGTTAAATAATACTAAAAAAGTCGCAAATGCATTTGGTTTAAATGAAGAAGATACAAATCTATTAATAAATGCAGTTGATTTGGATATTAAAAACAATATGCAGGAGATTTCAAGTGAGTTACAACAATCAGAACAGTCTAAGCAAAAGCAATATGGTACAACGCTACAAAATTTAGCTAAGCAAAACAGGATTATTAAATAGCAATGATTGCCTATCCAATTCGGGTAGGCTCTGTTTATAGGGGTGAATAAATGAAACTGCTTAAAACGAAGAATTGTTTATATTATCGTAATAGCGACAATAAATTATCTGAGTATCAACTATTAACGCAATTTAACCCAGCATTTATTAATAAAAAAATTAAATGTGTGAATTCCAAATTGAAAGTATGTATCATATGAGCGCGTCGACCACAACATGTGATGAAATAATGGGGGTCGTGTCTGTCTCATATCCGATTGAAAAATTAGTTATCAAAATTATTGAAACAAAAGCAGGGTTACAAAACTATAAAAATAGATCTATAAATAATATGGCGTTGTTGAAAAAGGTACTAAATCATTATACAGAAAAAGAGCAGAAGCAAGTTGTAAAATATATGCGTTCAAATGGACGATATAAGCCCTACAACGTCATTGAACGCTTACAAGTTGATTTGTATCAAGCAAGTATTAAACAACGTTCAGAACGTCAAAAACAAAGAAATACAGCAATTGAAAATAGCAAGATTGCACGAGTAAATGCTTATCACCAATCTTCACATGTAAAAGTGGTGTAACAATGGATAAAAAACAAATAAAAGGCATCGTGTGTGATTATCATAAGCGAACTAGAAGTGATGTATTAATAGATGATGATATAAATACTGATGAATTCTTTTCAATAGGTGATGAAAATTCTAATGAATGGATGGCAGACGATAACATTGATGATCATATTGTAAAGAATCACTTAGAAATGATTGTTGACCAAGTAGCTAATGATAAAGAGTTTTATATTTTCGATTCTTTAATACAAGGACGTAGTTTTAAAGATATTAGCAATGTCTTAGAGTGTTCAGAACAATCTGTAAGATTATGGTATGAAACCTTATTAGATAAAATTGTGGAGGTGATAGAATGAGTGAGTTAACGGCAAAACAAGCGCGTTTTGTGAATGAGTATATAAGAACACTTAATGTAACACAAAGTGCCATAAAAGCAGGCTATAGCGCAAATAGTGCACATGTGACAGGATGTAGGTTATTGAAGAAGCCACACATCAAGCAATATATACAAGAACAAAAAGATAAGGTTATAGATGAGAATGTATTAACCGCAAAAGAGTTACTACATGTGCTTACGAATGCGGCAGTCGGTGATGAAACAGAAACGAAAGAAGTTGTGGTCAAACGTGGAGAATATAAAGAGAATCCACAAAGTGGCAAAGTACAGTTAGTCTATAACGAACATGTTGAACTGGTAGAGGTACCAATTAAGCCTAGTGATCGTTTAAAAGCTCGTGATATGTTGGGTAAATACCATAAGTTATTTACAGATAAGCATGATATTAACGGGAATGTCCCTATATTCATTAACATTGGTGAATGGGATGGCGATGATGAAGAATTAGATAAAACTGTAAAAGATGTATCTAACAATAATCCTAATCATACTGTGATTGTGGATGATATTCCGTTAGAGGATTAATGTGAAACCATTACCTTCAAATAGGTGGTGGTTTATTTTATTTAAATTCTTTACGTCAAAGATTTAACTGGAGATATTCAAGAAAAGGCTAGAGAAAAACAACTATCAAATCTGAAGCAAAGTAAAATGTTTAGTTCAGCTGAACCAATACGAAAAGAGTAATTACAATATTAATAATGATAGAAAGGTAGTATTTAATAAGCATTATGTGTCAACAATTTCAGACTAACTTGACAAATTTAAATGAATTTGTAGTAAAAAGTACGAAAATGTTTTATATTATATATAAGCATTGCATATTTTTATTAATAATAATCGTTTTTAGAGGAGGGATCCAAATGGCGAATTATGCAAAAATAATGAAAAAATTTGATGATCATAAATACATTGTAAAATCATTTGATGTGGAAGATCTTTCTAAATTTGGATCTTATCCAGATAAAATGAAAAAGATATATGAACAAGGTTACTCTCAAGTAATAATCAATTCAAAAATAATGTTATCACTTCTAGAAAGAGTTATAGAGAACAAAAACTTAGAATTTATTAGTTTTGAGGTCAATGATCCTAGTTTAGATGAAGAAACTAGAACTCAAATAAATAAAATTATAGAAAACCTTAAAAGTAAAAAAATGGGCTTTTCAGCGGTGAAAGAATATCTTTTTTGGGTTTTCGATGAAGGTTCAATTTTTATAGACAAATTAATTCTATATAATTATGAAAAAAGTAGTAATATCGAAATAAATTCGAATGGACTTATATACTTCGATAATAAAGAAGAATTTGTTGATTTAGTTATTGCTAATTTGGAAAGCTATTTAAATGAATAGTAAATGGAAAAATGATTTAATTAAATCTGCTTGCACTCTTGTATTTTTGTTTTTTTCATATTACTTAGCTAGTAAAATAAATTTAATTGTTTATATTCCTATTATTAAAAATATCTTGTCAGAAAAGGTTTTATTTTCTATGGCAGTAGCGGTTTACACTGCTTTTTTCAATTTTATGATGTTTACTTATCTCTCGTATAGAACTCAAATTTCTATTAGAATTTTAGAAAAAAGAGATGAATCGGGTATAATTAAAGTTACTGATAAACCAAGAACTATAGTTGCTAAAATAGAAATTAATGATAGTTTAATTAAGAGAGGGCATATTACAATTCAATTCCCACAGTGGATAGATGTTATGAAAAGTAACGATCCATATATTAAAACGCTAACGCCCTCTAAATTTAAATACTCTTTTGAAGAGGGAACTACTAAAATATATCCAACGTTTGATATTACTTTGAGTGAAAGACACTCAGTGTCAGAAAAAGAAGGGGAAATTAGTGCTAAGTTTTATGGGAATATCGTGAAATACGAAGTGACAATTACAAATTTGAAAGTTCATAATAAATATAACTCAAAATAAAGTAGGGGATAAAGTGTTTAGTAAATATATTGATAACTCTAAAAATAAAGATGAGTCATACAAAAGTATAGATGAAATTATTGATAATATATTAAATTATGATAAATGGCTAACTCCCACTATAGATCCATATACAGGGGATCAATTAACGTATATTGTTGAAAAAGCCTTTGAAATGAATAAGGAAGTAAAAATTAAAGGGGAAACATTTACATTTAATTTACTTTCATTTAAATATGACTCTCTGATAACTGGATTTGAAAATAGCCCAATATATGAAGAAAGAGTAAAGCAAACAAATGGTTACTTTATAATTTATACTGACGGAAGTAGAACTCAATACATAATAAATAGAGGAACGGGTTCTAATGCGTTAAGTATATTAAGAAAAATCAACAATAGTGAATCTAATAAAATAATTGAGGCTAAAACATTTAGTTTTAACTCCGATTTCTTTATTTGGTTAATATCAAAGTTTAAAAATGATAATAATATAGATGAAAATGAAAATATAACCCTTGAGAGAGTGACAGGATTTAAGGGTTCTGGCAATGCTAATCAAGCTACTTTAATTGGGGCTGGTAATGATGTTATGAATTTGTTTAGTACTATGTCATTTATTATTGAAATGGATTCTCTTACTGAAATACTGGCTAAATTTAAGTACAATGAGCATACGATTGAAATTAGATTTTATGAGAGTAATTCTCAGATAGACATCAATATTGCTAAGTATACTGGAGAATATCTGAGAGAAGCAGAAAGTTTAAAGAATTCCTTAATTTTATTACATTCATTTATATTAATTATTCCAGCTGTTATTAATTCTTTTAATAACGATGAGTGGAATAAAGAAAAAGAAAAAAAATTCTCACAGGAAACTCTTGAAGCAGTTAAGATTAAAATAAAAAAAGCTGAAAAAATGATAAATGAATAAATTTATGAATTAAAATATTGAACACACTGACAAGTTAAAAAATCTTTTTAAACGTCACTTTCGAGTGGCGTTTTTATTTAAATAATTTATATGTGACATTTGGAATAAGAAATCGAATATAAATTCGATAGTTAAAATCAATAAAATGCCTATTTAATTTATAGTAATATTATGATATATGTAAGAGTGAACAGAATTTTATTACATATTAAAAAGGTGGTTATCGTGTGAGCATTAAAGAAATATGGAGATATTTAGTTAACAAGAAATGGAAAGCTGACGATGTATGTTATTTAGTATTTTACGTATTCTTAGCAAGCATATTTACAACTCCTTTATTAGGTGTTCCTATAGGCGTATTAGCCTATTTGTACTTTAATGAAGAGTTGTTTAAGTAGTAGTATTATTATACAAACAACTTATATATTAATTTCTATATCACTATAAGTGGCATTTTTTTATGCTGAGAAACGCCCTGTGTTGCAGTGAGGAATGAGTTTTAATAACTATGTATGCAAAATGTATATATTACATTGTTAAATTCGACATCATCAAAGGCTGGTCAGTCGATATTTGAAATTGGTTAAAGATTGAAACGTGTGAAAGAAAATGATTTAGCGCATGGAGATTTTAGACTGTGGCTTGAAAAAATTGGATTAAGCAAATCATCAGCTAATAGATTTATGAAAATAGCTGAAAATCCAGAATTAAATGTCCCACCGGTGGGACATATGGGCGCGAGTGTCTTATACTAATTAGCAACATTACCGCAAGAAGAGAGAGAAAAAGAGCATATCACTAAAGATGGCGAAACTAAAATTCCATACTAAATGTTTATGAATTTAACGGCAGAACTCAATTTTGAGCCTTGTAAAATTGCATATATTAGTTATATAAATGCTATTTATGGGTATTATATACATGGGAGGGGCAACGTTATTACTTGCCTATTAGAACATGGAATGGTTCTGCCCCAACTAGTCAGGTACTAGGCGACTAATGGGGAGAAATCAGTTGAAATGACATAGTCATGTCTATTTAAGCAGGTGCATTACACACCTGCTTTCTATTTACATTTAAAGATAAAATGTGCTATTATTTTACTAGAACTTTTTAACATTTCTCTCAAGATTTAAATGTAGATAACAGGCAGGTACTTCGGTACTTGCCTATTTTTATGTAAACATATTAGGTGTATGTATAAATTTAGGGTATTGATTATAGATACTTAATATATTGCGGAATGGTTGAAAAATGATAAAGTGAGGAAAAGGTACTTTGGTGTTTGACTGTCATTAGTATTAGTACTTTTAATGATTTTATTTTTAATGTGTATAGTAATTTATAAAATTGAAAGTTATCTAACAGTTAAGTAAATACTAAAACAATTACAAATAAATATTACATTGTCTTGGATTACCAAATGGTAATTGAAACCTCAGATCTTTAGTTTAAAGCTAATTTTAATAATGCAGACATTCAAGCAATTTTAAGGGTTGGTGGATAAAGAGAAAAAAATAATAGGGTATAGAATTAAGTTTTTTACCCTATACCCAGTTTTATATGAAGCAAGTAAAATCGGCAGCTGAATGGCTGGTTGATTTTGAGCAAAGATTTATTAAGATATGTCTTGTCATATTTCTCTTTATCATTTTGTCATTACTATAAGATATTTTTAAAAGTGCTACATTAGATTAAGAGTTATAGCTAGCCTTCGGGCTAGTTTTAAAAAAGAAATGAACATAGCCTAAAAAGACTCTTAATACTATTAAAGTTGCTAATGTAATTTCAAAAAATAAGAGCCATTCCCAAATTTCTGGGTACGTTAGTACAGGTAAACTATTTTTTAAGGCAGTTGCTGAAATTACTAAAGGAAAAGTGAAAGCTGAAAATACTGGTGAAAACGGCTCTTTTAGCAACTTTGGAAGTTTAAATATAATATAAAAATAAAAAAACTGAGCCAATACCAAAAGAATAATAACGATTAGATCATTTGCCTTAGGAAAAGTTATAACATATGCCGCAGCAACTAAAGAAAATGGTGCACAAATTGTGGAAGTGTTCGGTTTAATAGACGTTTGCAATGGATACGTTTTTAATCGTTTGAATACTATTGGTAAGACAATACATGTTGCTAAAAAACCATATATAACTGATAATTTTCCAATTAAATAAAATCCGCTGATTGGTGCTGTTAATCCAGCAATAGCAATACCAATATAAAGCACTGTCCATGAAGGATAAACATTCTCAAGTGAAAAATCTTTTAAATATTTAATTGAAAAAATAATCATATGTATCATAATCCCCATAAGACATAAGAGCCATAAGGGTGTTATTAAGCTAGTGATAATGGTTACATCACTAAAATACGTATTTAAATAAGTGGTTCCCAAAAATCCAGACATGAAAAATGTTGTGAACACAGATGAAACTAGAGGGGTATTCAATTGTTCTTTAACATTTTTAAAATTATTGAGAATAGTACATAAAAGGTGAACCCAAATAAAGAGGGCAAAGATACCGCAAATAGCATTTAAAACAAGTGATATGTCTTTCAAGAGATTGCCCAACCCCAACAAACCTAAGATCAATCCCGATGTTACTAAAGGTGCTTTTTGAAGTCTCATGATTTAAAACCTTCCTTTTGTGATTTTATTCACTAATTATAACATGATATCTTAGAACTATTAATAAGCAGAATGAGTTTTGTATGTTTAATGTGGATTAATATGATGTTGTTTCGGGAAATATATGTATTTATCTATTTTTGATATTTTATATTCAGTATAATACGTGATTACAACGTTGAATATAAAAAAATATGACGATGTTTATACGTATTAATATAAATATAATCACACGTTGCAGGCATCAAACGCTTATTTATTAATCAAAAATGGGTGGACAAATTTATATAGTTTTATCAATTTTAACATTTTACACTAACTTTATTAGGTGATATAAGATGCTGAGATAAGCATTATATTGCAATGAAAAAGCATTATATGGATAATCATATCTATCATTGCAAATATACTTATAGAGATTTATGTGTGCGATAATTGGTGGTCATAAATTGGTCATAATGAAATAAAAAAACTAAAAAAATTGAATGCATAAAGAATACACGATGCTGATTTAATAGGATTTTTGTATATGATTTATATCTATTTCATACTGCCCTTAATGCCAGGAATGATGTAAAACTGTTTATAGTTCTAACTAACTAGAAAATTACATTATGCACGAGTATGATTCATTCTAAGTACAAATTAGAATGCACGTAAATATATTTTAATTACGAGACGCCTTCCATTAGTTGACTAAACTTATGAGAGGTGTCTTTATTATGTGCTGATGTGTTATTGAGATTCTTAAATCATTGTGGTGCGGAAGTTATTGTATTGCCCTTAATATGAGAGTACATCAACTTCTATAAGTAATGCATATTGCGAGTGCAGGAATGAATGAGTGCTTGATTAAAATCCTTATGGGTGGTTGACATAATTAAAAGAAACCACATTTAAAATTTCTTAATCACAAGCGGTTAACTAGGTATAGTTTAGTTTTGAGTAGATCTTTTTAAAGGTGTACTTGTGCATTTTACTTAATTAAAGACATAAGACATTTAATGGGCCTAAAATAAATAAAAAACAAAAAACTACCTGTTTAGGTAGTTTTTTAAATGTAATAAATTAAAACACTAGTTCATTTCTTGTTAAAGATGGATAGTTATTTTATAGATAAATTTGTCCTTTAGTGTAGCGGTAATTTTTAGGACTTTTTGGTGGTATAAATGTTCTTAATAAAGTTAATAGTCCTACTTTACCGCAAAGCATAACGAATATAATAATTATTTTAGTAATACCATGATATTCTGTGGTAAGGTTCATACTTAACCCGACTGTTCCGAATGCAGAAACCACTTCGAATAATAACTTGATTAATGATATGTTCGGATTAATTATCGATAATATAAAAGTAATGATACTGATAAATAGAAATGAGATATTAATGGTAACAATAGATAGTTTTATATGTTTGTCAGATATTTCTTTATTGAATACTGAAACATTATTTTCTTTACGTATATAATTTAGTACAAAAATAAACGCTACTGCAAAAGTAGTTATTTTAATTCCTCCAGCTGCACTGAGAGGGGCACCACCAATAAACATAAGTAGCATTAACATTAAGGCGGTAGATTTGTTAATGCTTGCTATATCTATACTGTTAAAACCCGCTGTTCGTGTTGTTACTGATTGGAAAAAAGAATTTCCGATTTTTTCAACTAGTCCCATATGTTGCATAGTATTAAACTGTTCTAATAAAAAGAATGTAATAGCTCCTATAATTATTAGGATACTAGTTGTAGTTAAGACTAATTTAGAATGTAAAGATAATTTACTCAATTTTTTACAATTAATAAAGTCTATCACGACAAAATGTCCAATACCTCCAAATATTATGAGTATTGAGATTGTAATAATGACAATTGGATCACTAGAATAATCTATTAAGTTATTCTTAAAAAGGGCAAATCCAGCATTATTAAAAGCTGATACTGATGTGAATAAGCTTAAAAATAAACCTTTGCCTATACCAAATTTTGGTATAAAAGATAAACACAAACAAATCATACCAATTAATTCAGTGACTAAACTATAAATAGCCAAGTGTTTAATTAGTTTAATAACACCACCAGGTTCGTCAATATTCCATGTAACCATAATCAAGAATCTATTTTTCATTGATATCTTTCTATTTAAAAATACTAGTGTCAATAGGGTTACGGTCACGATACCCAGACCACCTATTTGAATTAATAATAGTATTACTATTTCACCAAGTATATTAAACTGTGATCCTATATCAACTGGGGATAGGCCAGTAACTGTAAATGCACTTGAAGCTATAAATAGGGCATCTAAAAAAGATATTGGCTTTTTACCAGTGAAAGGTAAATACAATAAAAGTGCACCTATGATAGTTGTAGAGAAGAAAAGCATTAAATAAAAATATAAAGGTTTGTGGACTTTGTTCATTTTAATTTCATACTCCTTTATATTATAAATTAATAATTAGATAATATCATAAATGAAAATAGAAATGTTACTGATGTGTATTACTAACAGGCGTTGACTAATTCTTTTAATATTTTATAATTGAAAATGAATATCAATTAAAAAACAAAAGGATGATATTATGAAAAGATTAATTGGAATTTTATTATGTAATTTATTTATTTTGACTGCGTGTTCAGCATCTGTCGATAAAACAAGTAACTCGACAAAGACTACAGACTATAAAATTGAAAATGGTGAAACACTGAAAGTACCAGAGAAACCTAAAAGAGTTGCTGTATTAACTGGATTTTATGTTGGTGATTTTATAAAGTTAGGAATCAAACCAATTGCTGTTTCAGATATAACTAAAGATTCTTCAATTTTAAAACCTTATTTAAAAGGGGTTGATTATATTGGAGAAAATGATGTTGAAAGAGTTGCTAAAGCAAAACCAGATTTAATTGTTGTAGATGCTATGGATAAAAATATAAAAAAATACCAAAAAATAGCGCCAACAATCCCATATACATACAATAAATACAATCATAAAGAAATATTAAAAGAAATAGGCAAGTTGACTAATAATGAAGATAAAGCTAAAAAATGGATTGAAGAGTGGGACGATAAAACTAGAAAAGATAAAAAAGAAATTCAAAGTAAAATTGGTCAAGCAACAGCATCTGTGTTTGAACCAGATGAAAAGCAAATATACATATATAACTCTACATGGGGTCGTGGTTTGGATATTGTTCATGATGCATTCGGTATGCCAATGACAAAGCAATATAAAGATAAATTACAAGAAGATAAAAAAGGCTATGCTTCCATTTCAAAAGAAAATATTAGTAAATATGCTGGTGATTATATATTTTTAAGTAAACCTTCGTACGGAAAATTTGATTTTGAAAAAACACATACATGGCAGAATATTGAAGCTGTAAAAAAAGGACATGTAATTTCATATAAAGCAGAAGATTATTGGTTCACAGATCCTATTACATTAGAACATTTGAGAAGTAAATTAAAAAAAGAAATTTTAAATAAAAAATAATAGAAATAAGTTGTAAAAATTTTCTTATGCATTGGTACTAATGTTTTTAAGGAGTGATTAAATGAAGCAACTGGTTGGAATTCCCGAATCAATGTTAATTCCTTTGATAGCTCGAGCAAAAGAGTACGAAAACGAAAAACCAATAATAAAAGACGCACTATCTAAAAAAATATTTGATGGTTTAGATGATATGTACAAAAATGTTACATGTGATGACATGTCTCAAATTGGAATTAGTATACGTACTGTGATAATAGATTGTGTTACTAAGAGGCTTATCAAGGATAATAAAGATTTAATCGTGGTCAATATAGGTTGTGGCTTAGATACAAGGTTTCAAAGATTTAATAAAGAAAAAATATCATGGATAGATTTAGATGTACCAGAATCAATAGAAATACGAAAAACATTTTTTAAAGAAAGTAATAGTTATAAGATGATATCTAAATCTATGCTAGATTACAGTTGGATTGATGATGTCAAAAATTATAAATTTTTTAATAGTAAGTCAGATATATTGTTTATTATTGAAGGTGTATTGATGTATTTTGATGAGAGTGTAATGACTCAATTATTGGACACTATTATCAAAAAGATGGGAGATCATAATTTGACATTTGCGATTGAATTTTGCTCAAAAACAATTGCGAATAATACAAAGAGACATCAATCGGTATCAAAGTTATCCTCACAACCTGTTTTTAAATATGGTTACAATGATTTAAAAAAATTGAATGAAATTTTACCAAATACAATAAGAGTAATACATGAATATAATTATTTTGACTATTATAAGAATCGATGGGGCTTATTTGGATATTGTAGATTTATACCTTATTTAAAAAAAAGGTTAAACAATAAAATAGTACTTATGAAATATAAAGTTCCAAAGAGACAGAGACATTAAGTTCTTAGACAATGTAAAAAAGCTGATTTCTATAAATTATTTGATAGAAATCAGCTTTTTTCAAATGTATTTGATAATTTACAGCTCGTTGAGCTGCTGTTTTCTAGGGATTTATGTCCCATTCCTTTTACGAGAAGGTTTTTACGAGTTTTATGTAACTATTAGAAGCTATCTTTTTATATGACCATTAGTCAATATATGTATGACAAATCAGCACAATAATTTCAGTTTTACATCACTTAATCAATGAAAATGTGCTTGTTGATATTTGAATATTTACATTCAAACAATATTCATCGTTATTTCTATCAACTTAAAATTCGCAATAAAAAACTGCCAGCACGCGAATAGGGCAGCTGACAGCATCGTTCTTATTTCTCTTTTAAATATTTAATGGAAGCCTCTTTAAAAATATCAATATATTTCAGATACATATCTTTTTCAATATATTCATCGATTTGATGTGCCATTAATGGATTACCTGGTCCAAAAATGGCTAAATCAACATTGTCCTTATTATCTCCTAAGAAACTAGAGGCATCTGTTGCACCTACAAGCGCCGAAACAAATATATCGTCTTTGTCTACATAACTAGAAGCTACATCTTTAATCGTAGTAATTAATTTGCTATTTTTATCGCTTGTTACAGGTCGGTGATTGCTTGGAATATCGAGTGAAAGCTTATTGCTATCCACATCATTAATGATATTTTGGAAAAACGATTCTATAAAGTCGTTATCATACTCAGGAACTGGTCTTACGTTAAATTCAAGTGAAGCTTCATCTGGTACAGAGTTAAATTGTTTGCCGCCATTTATAATCGAACATACAGCTGTAAGACCAGATGCATAATTTGCATCCTCTTCAGAAATTTCTTTTCCAATCAATGATTTGAACATAGGCGCAACATCTAATTCATGTTTAGTATCTTGTTGTTTAAGCTCTGAATATTTTTCTTTAAATAGATTATAAAATTCAAGCAGTGTATCAATTGCATTGTCACCAATAAATGGAACTGAGCTATGGACAGCTTTACCAGTTGCAGTTACTTTACATGACATAGACCCCTTATGTGCATAATAAATTCCAGATCCAGTTGGTTCAGCAATAATTAAGCCATCGACATCGTCTAAATAGCCTTTATCAGCTAATAATTTGGCACCTTCTTGTTCTTTCTCTTCGCCAGCAGTAGCTAGTAATCTTATCGTTCCTTGAGGCAATTGATTTTGTTCTTTTAATTCAATGAGTGTGATGACCAAAGCCATCAGACCGCCTTTCATATCCGTTGTGCCTCGACCGTATAATTTGCCAGCTTTTTCTGTGAGTTGAAAAGGGGGATAAGTCCAATTATCTTGATTTCCTGCATCAACAACATCCATATGACCACTCAATGCGAGTATAGGTGAGCCGTTACCGATTTCTGCAACGATATTGGCGCGGTGTTCATTAACTTTCAAAATTTCTGATTTAATATCGTACTTGTCGAATAAATCTTTTAAATAATTACAAACGTCTATTTCATTATTATTTTCAGTTTGTAGTTCAACAATATCTGCTAGTAATTGAATTTTTTCTTTTTCACTAAAAGTTGTCATTAAGCTCACACCTTTTCAAAGTAGTATATATATTTATATAAACATAATTTTTATTCTTAAACATAATTTAAAATGCAGAAAGTAGTGTGTTATTTGATTTCGTTCTATGAAATTAACTATCTAGTATCAACAATCTTATTAACACTGATATCGGATATGCTTAATTTTATAGTAAATTGTATGAGAAAGATGCAGGATATTATTTAGCTAATAATTATATATAAATTTCAAATCGATGGTTATTAACTACTAAATAAAAATATTTGCTAAATTAATGACTTTGTACACACATTATTTTTAAAGAGGATAAAGTATTTAATAATATTAACAAAATCATTTAATAAATAGTTAAATATATATTCTCTGTTTTTGTGATATTATTCACATGTCGATACATATCAACAAATATCAATCATACGAAAGAAGGTTATAACAATGAAAAATAAAAAACGTGTTTTAATAGCGTCATCATTATCATGTGCAATTTTATTGTTATCAGCAGCAACGACTCAAGCAAATTCAGCTCATAAAGACTCGCAAGATCAAAATAAGAAAGAACATGTTGATAAGTCTCAACAAAAAGACAAACGTAATGTTACTAATAAAGATAAAAATTCAACAGTACCTGATGATATTGGGAAAAACGGTAAAATCACAAAACGAACTGAAACAGTATATGATGAGAAAACAAATATACTCCAAAATTTACAATTCGACTTTATCGATGATCCAACTTATGACAAGAATGTATTACTTGTTAAAAAACAAGGCTCAATTCATTCAAATTTAAAGTTTGAATCTCATAAAGAAGAAAAAAATTCAAATTGGTTAAAGTATCCAAGTGAGTACCATGTAGATTTTCAAGTAAAAAGAAATCGTAAAACTGAAATATTAGACCAATTGCCGAAAAATAAAATTTCAACTGCGAAAGTAGACAGTACATTTTCATATAGCTCAGGTGGTAAATTCGATTCAACGAAAGGTATTGGACGAACTTCATCAAATAGCTACTCCAAAACGATTAGTTATAATCAGCAAAATTATGACACAATTGCCAGCGGTAAAAATAATAACTGGCATGTACACTGGTCAGTTATTGCGAATGACTTGAAGTATGGTGGAGAAGTGAAAAATAGAAATGATGAATTATTATTCTATAGAAATACGAGAATTGCTACTGTAGAAAACCCTGAGCTAAGCTTTGCTTCAAAATATAGATACCCAGCATTAGTAAGAAGTGGCTTTAATCCAGAATTTTTAACTTATTTATCTAATGAAAAGTCAAATGAGAAAACGCAATTTGAAGTAACATACACACGAAATCAAGATATTTTGAAAAACAGACCTGGAATACATTATGCACCTCCAATTTTAGAAAAAAATAAAGATGGTCAAAGGTTAATTGTCACTTATGAAGTTGATTGGAAAAATAAAACAGTTAAAGTCGTTGATAAATATTCTGATGACAATAAACCTTATAAAGAAGGATAATATTGAAAGGGCGGATTACTAATGATTAAACAATTATACAAAAACATCACAATTTGTAGTTTAGCAATATCTACTGCATTAACTGTATTTCCGGCAACTTCTTATGCAAAAATTAATTCTGAAATTAAAGCTGTTTCTGAGAAGAATCTTGATGGTGATACTAAAATGTATACACGTACAGCTACAACAAGTGATAGTCAAAAAAATATTACTCAAAGCTTACAATTTAATTTCTTAACTGAACCTAATTATGATAAAGAAACAGTATTTATTAAAGCAAAAGGTACAATTGGTAGTGGTTTGAGAATTTTAGACCCAAATGGTTATTGGAATAGTACATTAAGATGGCCTGGATCTTATTCAGTTTCAATTCAAAATGTTGATGACAACAACAATACAAATGTGACTGACTTTGCACCAAAAAATCAGGATGAATCAAGAGAAGTTAAATATACGTATGGTTATAAAACAGGTGGAGATTTTTCGATTAATCGTGGAGGCTTAACTGGAAATATTACAAAAGAGAGTAATTATTCAGAGACGATTAGTTATCAACAACCATCATATCGTACATTACTTGATCAATCTACGTCACATAAAGGTGTAGGTTGGAAAGTAGAAGCACATTTGATAAATAATATGGGACATGACCATACGAGACAATTAACTAATGATAGTGATAATAGAACTAAAAGTGAAATCTTTTCTTTAACACGAAATGGAAATTTATGGGCGAAAGATAATTTCACACCTAAAGACAAAATGCCTGTAACTGTGTCTGAAGGGTTTAATCCAGAATTTTTAGCTGTTATGTCACATGATAAAAAAGACAAAGGTAAATCACAATTTGTTGTTCATTATAAAAGATCAATGGATGAGTTTAAAATAGATTGGAATCGCCATGGTTTCTGGGGCTATTGGTCTGGTGAAAACCATGTAGATAAAAAAGAAGAAAAATTATCAGCATTATATGAAGTTGATTGGAAGACGCATGATGTGAAGTTTGTAAAAGTACTTAATGATAATGAAAAGAAATAAGTAATAAAAGTTGCCTGCTACATAGAATGTAGTAGGTAACTTTTATTTATATTTGAATAGATAGATTTATTATGATGTGCAGTGTATGAATCTTGTTTGAGTGTAGAGTAAAGACTTGTATTAATGAAAAATTAAAATTGTTAAGATGATTTTATTAAAATGTAAGTCAATTCAAATTTTAACAATATAACTCGCTTCGACTTTTTAGAACGAAGCGAGTTATTAGTTAGTTGAGCACTATTTACTATAGGCTTTGATTGGATAATGATCTGAAAAATCATTGTAAACGTAGTAATATGGGAACGCATATACATCCCATGGCTTAGGTTTTTCAGTCACAACTTCATTGACTAATTGTTTTGGTTGTTTATGATCTTTATCTGTAAATATATAGTCTAAATGTTCTGGTTTACCATTAGGGTAATTATATTTCGCAATTGAATTTGATTGAGGGTCCCATGTGCTATTATGACCTGCATATAGAACATCATTTACATTCAAGTTTTTAAGCATATCTTTGAACTCTGGAGTGCCTTTATTAACATTAAGGTCACCACCTATATATACCGTTTCATCTTTAGGGATATTTTTCTTTTTAACAAAGTCACTGATTTCTTTCATTTGTTCAGCTCTAATTTTTCGATCATGTCCAGCACCACAACGTGAATCTTCAGATTGTGTATGTGTACCGATAACGTGAACGTTCTTACCATTTTTCTCTATTTTTGTATAAACAAAGCCTTTGTTGCTATCATTATCGAATCCACAACCGCTTTTGAAAACATGCTGGATTTTTTCTTTAATAGGATATTTACTTACAATCGCTACGCCACCATCTTCTGCAACAGTTGATGAGTAGCTACCTTCAGTTTTGTCCCACCCTGATTGAGAACGGCCGAGTACAGGTGTTTGATAAGGATATTCTTTTTTCACATTACTTAATAATTTGTCTGATGCACCATTATCAAATGCTTCATTGAATATTACGACATCATTATTTTTAATATAAGAAGATTGTCCGATTAAATCAGCGCGTTTATATTGCCCCCAATAACGCAACGATCAAATATGACGGCGCATATTGCATTAATGGCTAAGATGGATTACTTATATTGCTAATAGTGGACAACGTCGTTATATAGCGACAGGAGAGGTAGACAAGACAGGTAATAGAATAAGCAGTTTTGGTAATTTTAGCGCAGTTTGATAATTATATATAAAGGTTTGGCAAGTTATGAAATGTCTGCCAAACCTTTATATAAAAAAGAAATAGCTACCTTTTAATTTATGTAACTACTATTAGTATGCATATTCATTAGTTTTACCAGGACCATTAATTACATAAGATGATTTAGACTCTCCTTTTTTAAAGAAGTATGTTTTATACATTTTACCTAGTAACTCAACATTTTTTCTATCTTCAGCAAGTGGTGTATTCAGATATACTGTATAGTAACCTTTATTTTCAGTTAAAATAACCATTTTTTCAAATTGAGCAGAATTTTTTGTGCCTTTCTTTAAATAATTTCTCAAACGTTCATCTAATTTTCCTAGTGTTGTAGGAAGACCACTATTTTTAAATGATTCTTTATAAGCTTTTTCTTTCTCTAACAATTTCTTATTTGATTCTATTTCTTCATTTGTAGGAAACGGTTCAAAAGTAAAAGCTTTCGCTGAATGATGGTGTGTACTGATTCCTGCCGTTAAAAAACTTAATGCTAAAACTGTTGTTGCTAATTTCTTTTTCATAATGATGTTAATTCTCCTTAAATTCTATATTTAAATTTATAGTTAGTTTTGCGAAATTCCTAAAATGAGTTTAATCTAATCGATGAAATATATTAATTAACTGGAAATTAATAAAAGATTAATTATTTTTAACTCAAAATTAAAGTTCAATTAGTGTTTTGATGAATTTGGTCTTGATAAATTGAAATGATCTAAAAAACGCTATAATTTTTCTATTAATAGTAATTAATATGTGCTATATTTATCTTAGACACAGCAATGTGTTCAAATTTTCATCTATTCATAAGCTAGCCTTCGGGCTAGTTTTTTTGTGCTATATATTTGTTTTAATTAAATAAAATTAGATAATGCAATAGTAGCCATTTTATGTTAATATTACCTTGGGCGTTTTCAAGGAGCGCCTTTCATTTTTTATGTATTGCTCCCCTTCGGGCTAGTATATTAAATTTATTTTTGCGCTTTCCAAATCAATGTATATGTGTTATATTGTTTATGGGAAGTAGGTAAGCATTTCGGTGCTTACCTTTTTTTGTTTTTCTATAAATACAATAAGGTATGTCAATTTGATAATTTATTAATTTTCATTTAATAAGAAGATCTATATAGTTAATGAATAATTAATGTACTTTTTTTTAGTTAGTCATTAAAATAAATTAGTACTAATTACTAAGGAGAATAAAAAATGAAAATTAGAAAATCTATACTTGCGGGAACTTTAGCAATCGTTTTAGCATCACCACTAGTAACTAATCTAGATAAAAATGAGGCACAAGCTAGCACAAGCTTGCCAACATCGAATGAATATCAAAACGAAAAGTTAGCTAATGAATTAAAATCGTTATTAGATGAACTAAATGTTAATGAATTAGCTACTGGAAGTTTAAACACTTATTATAAGCGAACTATAAAAATTTCAGGTCTAAAAGCAATGTATGCTCTTAAGTCAAAAGACTTTAAGAAAATGTCAGAAGCAAAATATCAACTTCAAAAGATTTATAACGAAATTGACGAAGCACTAAAAAGTAAATATTAAAAAAACCACCCTTTTACGGGTGGTTTTAATTTTCTAGATAATATAAAAGTGTTCATAAATAAAACAGTATAGGCAAACAATAAAGTATTGAAAAAAGTAAGTTTAATATGAAAATTGTTAAATGAACGACATCTTTTGTTTTTATAAATATCAAGAAAATAATCAAACTCAAAATAAATAACGTAACTGTAGTCATAGGCGTCCATACATAATCAGCATTAGTCATTAAGAATGGTGCAGCCATTATGAAAAAATTTATAATGCAGATGAAATAGACAATTAGACTATAAATTAGGTAAATAACAATACACACCCTTCATAAATAAATAATTTAAATCCTATATATTTTAACAAAAGTAAAACACAGAAGTGTAGAAAATAAAAAATATTGGTAAATAAAATCAATAAGTTTAACCAATATGTTGCTCGCTTCATACCGTATATTGCAACAAAAATTCCGATCAAGAAAAATATAGCCCCTATGATAAAACAGAAATCCGATGCTGAACTATTAAAAAATGAGGTGTTTAGAGTTAGAAAATGAGTTAATGAGTTGACTATAACTAATAAGATATTAATTATATTTGTATGGTTCTTCACATGATACCTCCAAGTAAAAAAATCTAATTAATAAAGTGAATGCTTGATGAACAAGCAGTTATTCCAAACAGAATCAATAAGAAAAGTAGAATCAACATGCTAATGCCCCATAAACAACCCTTTTCACTTTCTCTATTATTAATTTCTTGACTTCTTTTAAAGATATTATTACTTTTACATTCTTTAGTTGTTTTAAATTTCACGTTTTTATTACTTCCTTTTGTCTAAAAGTTTACAATGAATTTTTGATTATAATAATATATTCAAAATAGTACTATCTAGTTTGATATGTCAAGCAATATTATTATAAAATTGGAATTCTGAGTTGTCTACTCTAATTTATTATATTTACCTATAAAAATACACCTCAAAAAATAGATTTTTCAGTCTAGCTTTTGGGGTGTACATTCCACACAAACATGTGATTATTTTGATGTTTCTATTAAACTTGTAATTTTAAATTTAAAGTCCCTAAAAAGTCCCTAAAATTTTATTTTATATGAGGTATTATTGATAATGATAAAGTTATAAACCTTGATATTATGCTGTTTTACTTTTTGAATGATAAGTAATTTTATGTTAAAAGTCTCCAGTTTGGATACAAAACGGTCGATAACATATAAACGTTATGACTAACTAACTTCAAATCAGTATCATCTTTCTTAGATTCGGCTTTGGCACTATTGTCAGTAAGTGCACCAACTAATAATAAATTTGCTAATGCAAGTGTTGCAACTTTTTTTAGTGAATTGGATTTTGTTTTTTTCACCATCATTATCACTCCTTTTATATAGCTTACAACAAAATAGATGCAAAATTGATTAACTAAATTTAAATTAATTATTAAATCGAATTTATATTTTTAAGTAAATGTTTTTTGAGTATAAAGATGCTGTAAATATAATTGACAAATGTAATCGGAATTAAGAAATGAAGATTGTTATGACATTTAAGTTTGAAACTTGGTATAAACAAAATCAAACAACATTTTAGGTATTGTAAATTAGTTAGTTAATCAAAATTAAAAGAACTTTTAACAGTGTTAAAAAATTATTGTTAAAGATAATTTATTATTAATATTCAGTTAATTCAAAAAATAGAGAAAGTCTGGCTATAATAAAGTTGCAATCACGAATTACATAAAAAAGGAGAGATAATTTATGAAATTTAAGTCATTGATTACAACAACATTAGCATTAGGCGTTATAGCATCAACAGGAGCAAACTTTAATACTAACGAAGCATCTGCCGCAGCTAAGCCATTAGATAAATCATCAAGTACATTACACCATGGACATTCTAACATCCAGATTCCATATACAATTACTGTGAACGGCACAAGCCAAAACATTTTATCAAGCTTAACATTTAATAAGAATCAAAATATTAGTTATAAAGATATAGAGAATAAAGTTAAATCAGTTTTATACTTTAATAGAGGTATTAGTGATATCGATTTAAGACTTTCAAAGCAAGCGGAATATACGGTTCATTTTAAAAATGGAACAAAAAGAGTTATCGATTTGAAATCAGGTATCTACACAGCTGACTTAATCAATACAAGTGACATTAAAGCTATCAGTGTTAACGTAGATACTAAAAAGCAACCTAAAGATAAAGCTAAAGCAAATGTTCAAGTGCCATATACAATCACAGTGAACGGCACAAGCCAAAACATTTTATCAAACCTAACATTTAATAAGAATCAACAAATTAGTTACAAAGATTTAGAGGATAAAGTTAAATCAGTTTTAGAGTCAAATAGAGGTATTACTGATGTTGATTTGAGACTATCGAAGCAAGCGAAATATACAGTTAATTTTAAAAATGGAACGAAGAAAGTTATAGATTTGAAAGCAGGTATTTACACAGCGAATTTAATCAATTCAAGTGATATTAAAAGTATCAATATTAACGTAGATACAAAAAAACATATCGAAAATAAAGCTAAAAGAAACTATCAAGTTCCATATTCAATTAATTTAAATGGTACATCTACAAACATTTTATCGAATCTTTCATTTTCAAATAAACCTTGGACAAATTACAAAAATTTAACTAGTCAAATAAAATCAGTACTGAAGCATGATAGAGGTATTAGTGAACAAGATTTAAAATATGCTAAGAAAGCTTATTATACTGTTTATTTTAAAAATGGTGGTAAAAGAATCTTACAGTTGAATTCAAAAAATTACACAGCAAACTTAGTTCATGCGAAAGATGTTAAGAGAATTGAAATTACTGTTAAAACAGGAACTAAAGCGAAAGCGGATAGCTATGTACCATACACAATTGCAGTAAATGGCACATCAACACCAATTTTATCAAAACTAAAAATTTCGAATAAACAATTAATTAGTTACAAATATTTAAACGACAAAGTGAAATCTGTATTAAAAAGTGAAAGAGGTATCAGTGATCTTGACTTAAAATTTGCGAAACAAGCAAAATATACAGTATATTTCAAAAATGGAAAGAAACAAGTAGTGAATTTAAAATCAGACATCTTTACACCTAATTTATTTAGTGCCAAAGATATTAAAAAGATTGATATTGATGTTAAAACAGGGTCAAAAGCGAAAGCGGATAGCTATGTACCATATACAATTGCAGTAAATGGCACATCAACACCAATTTTATCAAAACTAAAAATTTCGAATAAACAATTAATTAGTTACAAATATTTAAATGACAAAGTGAAATCTGTATTAAAAAGTGAAAGAGGCATCAGTGATCTTGACTTAAAATTTGCGAAACAAGCAAAATATACAGTATATTTCAAAAATGGAAAGAAACAAGTAGTGAATTTAAAATCAGACATCTTTACACCTAATTTATTTAGTGCCAAAGATATTAAAAAGATTGATATTGATGTA
>NZ_JACVZM010000016.1:45865-61965 GCF_017151935.1 Staphylococcus sp. EG-SA-14
TTGCGAAACAAGCAAAATATACAGTATATTTCAAAAATGGAAAGAAACAAGTAGTGAATTTAAAATCAGACATCTTTACACCTAATTTATTTAGTGCCAAAGATATTAAAAAGATTGATATTGATGTAAAACAATACACTAAATCAAAAAAAAATAAATAAATCTAATAATGTGAAATTCCCAGTAACAATAAATAAATTTGAAAACATAGTTTCAAATGAATTTGTGTTCTATAATGCAAGCAAAATTACAATTAATGATTTAAGTATAAAACTTAAATCAGCAATGGCAAATGATCAAGGGATAACTAAACATGACATAGGACTTGCTGAACGCGCAGTGTATAAAGTGTATTTTAAAAATGGTTCGTCAAAATATGTAGACTTAAAAACTGAGTATAAAGATGAAAGAGTATTTAAAGCAACTGACATTAAAAAGGTAGATATTGAACTTAAATTCTAATCTTTAATTTTATAATAAGGCATCTCACAATCGTGGGGTGCCTTTTACATTTGTAGAGATGTGATGCTTGAATGTTTGAAGTGATTTGCCAAAAGTTATATAAATTGGTTCTATAATAAATCGGACTGATAGAAAAAGTTTTTTACTTTTCATCTGTCCGATTTTTTGATTTTGTTAGGAGAGATGTATAAAACTAATTAGGTATAGTGTTTGACAAGTTGCTGAATAAAATATATCTTATGATACTTTGAAAGAAGGAATAATTTTAAAAATAAAAAACCAATAATCCGAGTCATACTCATCAGATTATTGGTTGAAATTAATTATCTTAAGTCATCAATCGCTTTAGCAATTGAATCAAATACATGTGGGATATCTTCTTTTTCTACACAGCTAAACGCAATACGAATATCTGTTGCATTAAGTGCAATAACACCAATTGAATATTTTTCAATTAAATGTTTACGAAGTTCTTCAGGGTCAACATCATGAACTTTTATTGCCATAAAGTATCCAGAGTTAAAGTCATAGGCTTGCCAATGTGAATGATATTGATCAGCATAGACAACTTCCTTAGTGACTTCATAGCGTTCTTTTAATGTTTGAATATTTTGTTCGATTTCTTTATCGAATTGTTTATTATTTTTTAATACATGCTTAACAGCGCTTTGTGTTGGAAGAGGTCCACTAGAAATGTTACTTCGTATAAGACCTTTTACTTTGGCTTCTAATACTTCTTTAGTTGTTTGATCAGACGTTCCAAATGTCATAAACCCAACACGGAATCCCCATGCGAAAAATTCTTTTGTTGCACCATCTAAACGAACAGGTAATATTGCATTTGAATTTAAATTAGATAATGCAGTAAATAATGATTGAGTATACACATCTTCATAGAATAAACCATAGTATGCGTCATCCACAACAGCTATAACTTTTGTACCTTTATCAGCTAATGCTTTAATTGCATCGACGATGGTAGTCACTTCTTTATGCGTAGGTGTGTAACCTGTCGGATTATTAGGATAATTTAAAATCATAATGACTTTATCTTTATTGTATGATTGTAAAGCTTCTACAAGTGAATCAGTAGTATAATGCCCGTCTTTATCAAAGATAGGATATGTTTGAAGGTTTGCACCATTTCTCGTATTGAAAACAAGTTTGTAATTACCCCAATTATGCTCTGGTAACAAGATAGTGTCACCTTGATTTACAAATAAATCGCCAACTAAAGATAAACCATGTGTTAATGCATTCGTAACAATTGGTAGTGACATGTTGTCGATTGATAGCTCTGGATTGTCACGCAACATTTTTTGTTGCCATAAATCACGTAATTCTTCGATGCCTTGTGGTGGCGCATAAGGGAATATTTCATCTGGAGTTAAATCATTAAACATTGCATCTAAAGATGATGCAAACATTTTTCCGTCTTTGTTTGTCGCCATACCTATAGTTGCATTATATGTTGTACTCTTTGCTTCAGCAGATTGAGATAAAATGCCTTTTGGATAAAACATATTTTGACCTAAGTCAGATAACATTGTAAAGGCAGTTGCATTTGACTGTTGAAGTTGTTCATTTAAGCTTTGGGCTAAAGGATTCATTATTACTTAACCTCTCTTTAAAAAAATTGTATGCCTATATATTATCTTCAATTATACCAAAGATAAAGTGTTGTTGGTGAATTAACGAATAATATGTAAAATCTGCTGCCAAAATACGAACATATGTTCTGTTTTTATGTTAGAATAGGTGTAGGTCATCCTTCAGTATGATACTTTAGTCGAACGGAGGTGTAGTGTAATGATGTGGTGGCAAGAAGGGATGATGACACTTATTACAGGTGGCTTACTAATTATTTTTCGACTTTGGTTAGAACTGAAATGGAAAAATAAAAAATGATCCTACACACATAAATAACCCCAAGTCTGCTGGTACCAGACTTGGGGTTGTGTAGTATAATTCTGTGGATACACTTAAATAATATCATTGAACACAATATATCGCAATCAATAATCATTTTGATTGAATGGTTTTGTTGCGCTATTTTAGTTGAAAGTGATTAGTACCTTGAACTTTTGAAATTCAATAACTTATTAAAAAAATTTATATTTGTTATAATGTCGATGTTGAGGTGAAATAAATTGAAACATCTAACAAAAATATTTGTAGTACTTGCAATTATTTTATTTATTATTGGTTATTATTTACAAGCAACTAATCATGAAAGCCAAGGTATAAAATTATTATTAGCAGCGATTATGTTTATGATTTGTGCTTTTATAAGTAGAAGTAATGATCGACGTAAAAATAGTAAATAGAATTGACTGTTTAAAACGATTGTTTATGTTGACGCTACGGTTGTCACGTAGAGATTAAAGACATTCGTTTTAGCAGTCTTTTTTATTGAAGTAGACAATGCAAGATTAAATGGTAGTGTCATTTCATTTTATTCAACTGCTAGTAATACAATACTCAGTGTTATTTCTGAAGACTGGTTGATAATGAGACATGCATATTTACAAAACTGTGTATATTGTGTATATTGTATATATACAGAAGTTGATAGGGGGACGTTGATGAAAATAATTTTAAAAAACAATAGTGATTTTCCGATTTATGAACAGATTAAGCAACAAGTAAAACAAAATATTTTAAAGGGACATGTTGCTCCTGGAGAGCATTTGCCGTCAATGAGAGAACTTGCCAAAGATCTTCAAGTAAGTTTGATTACTACCAAACGTGCTTATGAAGATTTAGAGAAAGACGGTTTTGTTACAACAATTAGAGGAAAAGGGACCTTTGTTAAGGAGCAAGATAGTTCTATTTTAAAAGAGAAACAATTTTTTACCATTGAAAATTTGGTTAAAGAATTGGTTAATGAAGCGCAAGCCATCGAAATGTCACTTGAGGAACTGCAGGATATTTTAACGTTCATTTATGAGGAGGAATCATCATGAATGCCATAGAATTAAGTAATGTTAATTATTCAAGTGATCAGTTTAATTTAAAGAATATCTCTTTCAAAGTTCCTCAAGGATTCGTCACTGGTTTTATTGGTAGAAATGGCGCTGGTAAAACCACAATAATAAGGTTAATTATGGATTTGTATCAACCACAAACTGGTGTTATTAGAGTATTAGAAGAGGATATGGCTCTCAATCCGATAGAGTTAAAGAATAGAATTGGGTTTGTTTACTCTGAAAATTATTTTAATGAGAGATGGACTACGAAGCAACTTGAAAAAATGATTGCCCCTTTTTATCGTAAATGGGACCATCAAGTATTTGAATTTTATCTTGAAAAGTTCGATTTACCAATCAATAAATCAATAAAAACATTTTCGACTGGGATGAAAATGAAATTATCACTAGCAGTTGCATTTTCACATCATGCTGAATTGTATATTTTTGATGAGCCTACTTCAGGTCTTGATCCCTTAGCTAGAAATGAGCTATTGGAGATAATTCAGCAAGAATTAATTGATGAAAATAAAACAATATTCATGTCGACACACATTATCTCAGATTTAGAAAAAATAGCTGATTATATCATTCACTTAAGTGACGGTGAAGTTATCTTAAATGGTTCAAAAGAACAACTGTTACAAAGATATCAAGTTGTGAGTGGTGCTATTGAGGACCTTGATGATGAATTAGCATCTCTACTTATTTATGAAGAACATAAGCGTACGGGATTTATAGGATTAACAGAACATGCGCAAGTATTTAAAGAAATTTTAGGTCATAAAGTGAATATCACTACACCTTCTATTGAGAACTTAATGGTTTATCTTGAAAAGAGAAAACCTAAATATCATGAAAACATCAAATTGATGGAAGAAGGTTTTTAAATGAAGGCATTGTTAATTAGGAATTTTAAATTACGACGATATACACTTATCATCTATGTTCTATTATTAACCTTATATCCTTTTTATATAATGCTTGACTCAACAAAGTTCTTTTACTTATTGCAATCTTTTATAAGTCCAACAATATTGATTATTTGGATTTTAGATGCTGGTCACTTATTTAGACTCAATCGTAGATTAGGTGGTAATGATTCATATTATTTTTATATGAGTTTACCAGTGTCAAAAAAACAATTGCTTAATGCCAACTATATTACATGCATTGTTTTAACATTAATTGGAACGCTTGTTATTAGTTTATATGCTTATGAAGCAGATGTGATTGAACCAAATTCAATCTATTTTTCAACTGCATATGCATTTGTCATATCTAACTTCTTGTCTATACCAATTGCATTTAGTCAATTTACAGAATTGCGTAGAGTCAAAGTGCCATATGGTATATACGTGTTTACTATTATCATTTTAGTTCCATTTTTATTTTCAATTGCAATAGTATTGGTGAATTATTTTGTTCTAAGTCAATCATCATTCCCAGATTTATATTCATATATTTTAAATATTGGTTTTCTAATTATAAGCATTGTTATACTTATTGTTAATTATTTTAAACAGCTCAATAAAATAAATACTAGAAAATTTAAAGGAGGCAGTCGATGAAATTAGAACATATTACAAAAAAATACGGCTCAAATGTCGTTTTAAATGATATTGATTTTGACTTTGGCGATAGTAGAATTGTCGGATTAATAGGAAAAAACGGTGTTGGTAAAACAACCGTTATGAAAGTAATGAATGGTAATATTATTAAATTTGATGGAAAAGTAGATATTGATAATGCAGATAATATCGGTTTTTTAATTGAGCATCCTAAATTATATGATAATAAATCAGGATTGTATAACTTGAAATTATTTGCACAAGTATTAGGTAAGGGTTTTGATAAAGCATACACAGACAAAATTATAGATGCATTTGGTATGAGACCTTATATTAAAAAGAAAGTTAAGAAATATTCAATGGGGATGAAGCAAAAGTTAGCAATTGCAGTATCTTTAATGAATAAACCTAAATTTTTAATCTTGGATGAGCCTACAAATGGTATGGATCCAGATGGCTCAATTGATGTGCTGACTACAATTAAGTCTTTAGTAAATGAACTTGATATGAGAATTCTAATATCAAGTCATAAGTTAGAAGATATTGAATTAATTTGTGATAGAGCTGTATTTTTAAGAGACGGACATTTTGTTCAAGATGTAAACATGGAGGAAGGTGTTGCATCTGACACAACGATAGTTACTGTTGATCATAAAGACTTTGATAGAACTGAAAAATATCTTGCAGAGCATTTCCAATTACAAAATGTCGACAAAGCAGACGGACATTTAATGATCAATGCACAAAAAAATTATCAAGTTATACTAAAAGCATTATCTGAATTAGATATTTATCCGAAATATATTGAAACACGTAAAAGTTCATTGCGTGATACGTACTTCAATATAAATCAAAGAGGTGATAAATAATGAGAATTTTAAATTTAGTTAAGTATGATTTTTATAGTATATTTAAAAGTCCTTTAACATATTTAGCGATACTAGTCGTATCTAGTTTGATTGCAACTCAAAGTATACTTATGGCAAATTCGATGGATAACCCGAAACATATTATTGTCTATGGATCTGTATTTGCTGCAGCAAAATGGTTATTGTTAATAATTGGATTAATGTTTGTTGTTAAGACAATTACGCGTGATTTTTCACAAGGTACAATTCAACTATATATGAGTAAAGTTAAAACACGCGTTGGATACATTATTTCGAAAACAATTTCAATTATTTTAATTTCAATATTATTTGCATTAATTCATTATGTGATTTTGATTGTTGTGCAGGCATCTAGTAATGGAAAAAATTTGGCGTTTTCTAAATATGTAGATAATTTATGGTTCTTCCTAATCTTTTTACTATTCTTTGGCTTGTTTTTATTCTTAATCACACTTGCATCACAAAAAACAGCAATGATATTTTCATTAGGTGTATTTTTAGTACTCATTGTACCGTTTATTAAACCTTTTATTACATTTATCCCAAGATACGGTGAAAAAGTTTTAGATGCTTTTGATTATATCCCTTTTGCTTACTTAACTGATAAAATGATTAGCTCTAACTTTGATTTTAGCAATTGGCAATGGGTAATTTCATTAGGTTCTATAGTGATATTCTTCATTTTGAATATCTTATATGTCGCTAAAAAAGACATTTAATAAAAATAATTTTGAGGTTGGGAATTTTAAATTTTCCCAACCTCAAAGTTTGTCTTATTGTAAATTTATTTATTTTCTAATTTATTTAGGATGGAATTATAAACTGCTTTCCAAAATGAAGCGTCAGTTTTATAGCGGTTTGATATAACTAAGTGTGTTTCTTTTTCTAAATCTGCATAGTCTGGATGATCTTTGCTCGGTAATTTATCAGCACGAACATCAGTTACAAATTTTTGGACTTCATTTGCTCTTGGTCCCCAAACTGTTTCTTGTTCGAATTGATCATTCAAGAATACGAAGATAGGAATTGCACGTGATTTACCATTTGTTAAATATTGATCGATCAGTTTTGTATCATCATCTCTATGGAACACGCGTACTTCTAAATTTAATGCTTCACTGATGTGTTTTAGAATTGGGAGATTCATCATTGCATCTCCACACCAGTCTTCAGTAATTACTAATACTTTAGAATAATTCATCTCTTTTATTTTTTTGATGCGTGAATCATCTTCTGGTAACTCAAATGATTGATAGATACTGAGAACGGTATCTTGATTTGTCTTCATTCCATCAATGTATTCATTTAAGGGTTGGCTATTTTTGAAATAAGTTTCTAAATTTGTCATTGTAAAAACCTCCTTTAGCATTTACAACATTATACCAATTTATAGTAATAAAAGGTAATGAAATAAATTAATTGCAAATTCTTTGTTAATTTTTGTTAAGGATGAAACGGGAAGCACCTTATGCTATATTTAAATAAGTACAAAGAAAGGGTGACATCAGTGCGTATTCAAAATCGCTGGGTTGTGTTTATATTATTTTTAATCTGTTCTTTTGGTGTATTAATTGGTTTATATCAATATCGTCATACGAAAACTGTGGATTTGTCTAATCTTGAAATAAACGATATTAAATTAAATGAGAAGTTTGATAAAAAAGGCTATGAAGTAAATAAAAAAATTAAGTTTGATCGTTTTAAATTTTATAACAGTAAAGCTCACCCTGATCTTACCGTTAAAGTGAGAGAAAAGGATAACATCGTTAAGGGGATAATATTAGTAAGAGATGAAAAGATACATACTAATTTTGATGGTGGAATTGGTTCGCCGATAAATAATGCGATTGAAAATCTTGGATTCGGATATAAAAGAACAAAAGTTGGCAATGATTTCTCATCGGTAAAGTATATTGATAGAGATAACCATTTAAAATTAAACTTACTTTATCAAGATTTAGAAATTAAACGTATTGAATTTTTTAGTAAATAGCTTTAGGTCTTAAAGTTATAAAAAAACGAATAAATAATTTTATTGGGATGAGTGACCTATATGAACAAGATTACTTATTTAAATGAATTAGAAACAGCACTTGATGCGCTACCTAGGCATTTAAGAGATCAAAAAATGTATGAATATGAACGTTATTTTTATGAGCAAGAACTTAATGGCGTTGATGAAGGGGAAATTTTAAAGAAGTTAAAAGACCCACAAGATGTTGCAGCTGAAACAAAAGCTAGAAGTGTTATTGATTATGCTGAATCTAAACCAACATTTGAAAATATTTCAAGAGCTGTTGCTGCTTCATTAAGTTTAGGCATTCTATCTATTTTTGTCATCCTTATACCAGTATCTATAGTTGGATTATTTGTATTAGCATTATTTTTAATATCACTTTTGCTGCTGTTTTGTCCAATTATTTTATTAGCATCAGCAATATCCAGAGGAATTGTAGACTCAATTAGTAATGTATTTTTTGCCATATCATATTCAGGATTAGGATTAGTATTTATCATTGTCATATTTAAGATTTTAGAATACATTTATCGTTTAATCTTAAAATATTTACTTTGGTATATTAAAACTGTCAAAGGAAGCGTTAGAAAATGAAGAAATTCTTTTTTATTGGGCTTTTAGTGTTTGTTGTCTTTTTTACAGCAGCAACCATTATTTGGTTCAGCTATGATAAAAACAAATATGGTACTAAACAATATGATAAAACATTCAAAGACGATGCTTTTGACAATGTATCTATAAATTTGGATAGTACAGAACTTCGTATAAAACGGGGGAATCAATTTAGAGTTAAATATGATGGTGACAATGATATATTAATTAATATAGTAGATAAGACGTTGAAGATTAGTGATAAAAGGTCTAAGACAAGAGGATATGCAATTGATATGAATCCTTTTCATGAGAATAAGAAAACGTTAACGATTGAAATGCCTGATAAAATGATTAAACGTTTAAATCTATCGTCTGGAGCAGGAAGTGTTAGAATCAGTGATGTTGATTTAGAGAACACAAGTATTCAAAGCATTAACGGTGAAGTAGTTATTAAAAACTCAAATCTTGACGCACTAGATTCAAAGACAAATAATAGTTCTACTTATATTAGTAAAAGTAACATTAAAAATAGTAATATTAAAGTTGTTATTGGTACGCTACAAATCGACAAGAGTCAAATTAAACAATCCATATTTTTAAACGATCATGGTGACATTGAATTTAAAAACATGCCATCAAAAGTAGATGCAAAAGCTTCTACTAAACAAGGAGATATTCGTTTTAAGTATGATAGTAAACCTGAAGACACTATACTAAAGCTAAATCCGGGAACGGGTGATAGCGTAGTTAAAAATAAAACATTTACTAATGGTAAAGTTGGGAAAAGCGACAATGTTTTAGAATTTTATACGATTGATGGTAATATCAAAGTTGAATAAATAAAGGATGTAAGCACCGATATTAGGAAGCATAATTTCTCTAATATCGGTGTTATTTATTTGTTGGCAAAAGTTAAGTCGGTATCTATATTGCCAGTAAAGTGAGTGATATTAAGGTCTTGACCATCTAACCATGATTTGAAATCTATTATTTCTGGTGGCGCATTTTCTCCCAATGTAAAATATGCAGTTAATGTTTCAGGGTGATACATTGATGTATGGATGGTGCCAGACCAGCTTTTGAATAGTTTACTGTAAATTTCATACTGAGGATTATTGAATAACTTAAATGCTGTAGTCATATCTAAATTATCATTAGTTTGTGAAATGGTACGCGCCAGTCTTTCTTTAGATTCTTTTGTATAATTGCGATTTTCATGTGTTAATATTTCAAAATGATTTGTACATATATTATCATAACGAACATCTATTGATCTCGGCGTCACTTCAACAATTGCATGGTTCAATGATTTGTCCATCAGTATGTAGCTAAATGAGCTTCTGTGTGGTATTTCTTTCAATAATTGTATTGCTTCTGTTACATTTCGGCAATTTTCAAGAATTAGACGACCAATCATATAACATACAAAACCATTTGCTGGTTTCTTCCGGTGCATAAAGTTATAGCCCATAGTTAATCCTGACTCATTCATACCATCCATTCTTCCAGTTACCCTTGATACAGGACCAATTTGAGCTAAACCGCTATCTGTAGGTTGATATAGTAAGTAGCGACCATCATAAGTTGCAGGGTGGTAATCATAATTTCTAACCATGAAGTCTTTGCCTTGAAAGACCGTGCAACCACTTTCTTTTAAATCGGTAAAACGATAATGTCCAAAGTTTAAAATAATTTGGCGTGTTGGCATTTTGAGTATACTTTGTAGTCCCATTAATTCTTCCCATATTTGAGGTGCGTATGTTTGGAATATTTGATAAGTTTCATTTACATCTATATCGAAACGTGGGACACGTTTTTTCCATTCTTTTTCTCGATTTTTTAGAAGAGGTGTTTGTTGAAGCCATTTACCAGTTTTAACACCTAACTCGAAATGTGAACCTCTAAAAGTCATAATATCTGATGTCACTTGTTGCATATCATCGGCCCCTTTCTTTTTAGTTGTAATATATTGTAAATAAATAGTAATCGTATGTATATTGAATGTCATGTTAAATAAAGTTATATTTTACTAAATGAAATATAAAATTGTTTGAGGTGATTTCTCGGTGTATAAGACTTATCAATCAGTTAAAACATATTTTTATAGATGGTGGGGATATTAAGTTAAAAACTTAAAATCATCTTATCATAAATAACAATCTTAAGTTAGCATTCACGATAATAGTCATTGTTAACATTAGCATATAAGGTCATGTCACGTTGAAACAGAGGTTCCTCGGCATTTTTGAAAATAATCATTAGCTTGCTCGCTATATAATTTGATGAATATATTTCGTAAAAGTGGGTATTTATTTAATGATTATTCTATATATGATAGTATAATGAAATGTAGATAGGTATTTAATTTAACAGAGGTGAAATTGAGATGTGGAATTTTATTAAATGTGTGTTTAAATTCGTATTTAGCTTAGTTGCTATTACAACATTAGTTGCTGGTGTTGGTGTAGTAGCATTTGCTTATATCTTTAAAAAAGATTTTGAAGATATTGAAAGAAAAACTAAAGAAATTATTTCTGATATTGAAAGTAAAAATAACTAATAACATTTAGAGGCTGGGACATAAATCCCTAAAAAACAGCAGTAAGATAATTTTCAATTAGAAAATATCTTACTGCTGTTCTCTATTTATACAATACTTCGTATTGAATGGCTTCGCTTTCCTAGGGTGCCGTCTCAGCCTTGGTCTTCGACTGGCACTGCTCCCTCAGGAGTCTCGCCATTAATACTACGTATTAACATGTAATTTTACTTTGAAATACTTTTAAAAAATAAGACACTTTGCCCAACTTGCACATAAATGTAAAATTCAATAAAATGAATTTTCTGTGTTGGGTCCCTTCTTATAATTTAATAAATACCACTAAACTAAATTAACGAGGTGCCTTATGTATAAAAATTATAACATGCCCCAACTACACTACCAATAGAAACTTCTGTTAGAATCCCTCAAAATGATATTTCACGATATGTTAATGAAATTGTTGAAACAATACCTGATAGCGAATTCGATGAATTCAGACATCATCGTGGCGCAACATCCTATCATCCAAAAATGATGTTAAAAATCATCTTATATGCATATACTCAATCTGTTTAATTATGTTCAAAGCATTAAGGTAACAAGACAATATCTAAGATATCAAAGATAGAAATTTTTTGACGTTGTTGCTGATTGTAAACATAACCATCAATTTCATAATTAATAGCATCAATACGATAAATGGTTAAGCGTACTGAATCTACAAAGCCATTATTATAAAATTTAACTTCTACAGGTTGGGCATATTGTAGCGCCTCGTGTAGCCGAATGTTTAGCTCAGCCAATTGATCATCTGATAATACAGGACGTGTAATTTTGTTTTGGTCGATAATGTATTGTTGAATCGTTTCGAATTGTTCGGGTAATGTTGCAAAAGGAGCCCATTTAATCATGCCTCTTCCCATAGGTATATTGTTATCTAGTAATTCTCTTGGAACGTTACGATAATCAGTTTCTTCTTCATAACTTGTCATCCTTAATTCACCCCAATCTGATAATTACATTATACGAACATGCGTTCTATTTTGCAACAAAAATTTTGTGGAAGCATAAACACGTTAATAATTAATGCTCGTGTAAGTAAAAAAGAGGGATTAATTAAAATCGAATAATGACATATCACAGCAAATAGTTCTTTTAAAGTAGTTAAATAGTTTTAGCTTTAAGGAAATGATAAATGATTGTTAATTCTAGCTAAAATTTAATAAAATGAAAATAAGACTAACATGGAGGGGTAAAAGTAATGACAAATGGATATATTGGTTCTTACACTAAAAAGAATGGTAAAGGGATTTATCGTTTTGAATTAAACGAAAATCAGTCACGTATTGATTTATTAGAAACAGGATTTGAATTAGAAGCGTCTACATATTTGGTGCGTAATAATGAAGTTTTATATGGAATCAACAAAGAAGGAGAACAATGCGGTGTTGCAAGTTTGAAAATTGATGACAATGGTGAATTGCATTTATTAAATAAATGTTTGTCTTCAAAAGCTGGTACAGGTTGTTATGTATCGATTTCAGAAGATAAACGATATTTATTTGAAGCGGTATATGGTGCTGGCATCATACGTATGTATGAATTAAATACGCACACAGGTGAAATTATACGTCTAATTCAAGAACTTGCACATGATTTTCCAACAGGTACACATGAAAGACAAGATCATCCACACGCACATTATATTAATCAAACTCCAGATGGTAAGTACGTTGCAGTAACAGATTTAGGTGCTGATCGTATCGTTACTTATAAATTTGATGACAACGGGTTTGAATTTTATAAAGAATCTTTATTTAAAGATAGTGATGGGACAAGACATATTGAATTTCATGATAATGGAAAATTTGCTTATGTCGTACACGAATTATCAAATACTGTGAGTGTTGCAGAATATAATGACGGTAAATTTGAAGAGCTCGAGCGTCATTTAACAATTCCTGAAAACTTTGATGGAGATACTAAACTTGCAGCAGTGCGTTTATCTCATGATCAACAATTCTTATATGTATCTAATAGAGGGCATGATAGCATTGCAATTTTTAAAGTTCTTGATAATGGTCAACACTTAGAACTAGTAACAATTACTGAAAGTGGTGGTCAATTCCCAAGAGATTTTAATATTGCCTCATCAGATGACCTTTTAGTTTGTGCTCATGAGCAAGGAGATTCAGTTGTAACTGTTTTCGAAAGAAATAAAGAAACAGGTAAAATTACGCTATGTGATAACACTCGTGTAGCATCTGAAGGTGTATGTGTCATATTTTAATCTTTAATTAATCATGATAAAAAGAAAACCATGTTTCCAAAAAATTTGTGTATACCTTGAAATTTATTGTTTTCAAGAACATCAAATTATGGAAGCATGGTTTATTTTTGTCTCAAAAATTAATTTTTAAAGAAAGCTTTGATGTATTTAAATTTACCTTTATATGGTGGTAAATGGACACCTGATTCTAATCGTGTAGATTTGAAAATGTAGCTTTTTTCATGTGTAAAAGTGTCGAATGAATATTTACCATGATAGCGTCCCATACCTGAGGCGCCAACACCACCAAATGGTAATTTAGGATTCGCTAGGTGCATCAATGTATCATTAATAGCGCCGCCGCCAAATGATAACTCGTTTATTACACGTTGTGTAGCATTTTCATCTTCGCTAAATAAATATAAACTCAAAGGTTTTGGTCTTTGGTGAATAAAGGCTATTGCTTCATCCAATGACTGATACGTTAAAATCGGTAAGATAGGACCAAAAATTTCTTCTTGCATAATTGCTGAATCACTTGTAACGTGATCTAACAATGTTGGTTCTATATAACGTTCATCCTCATCACTATGACCACCAAATACAATATTCATTTGTGCACTGTTAAGTAATGAAGTCAGACGATGATAATGTTTAAGGTTTACAATGCGGCCATAATCTGGACTTTGTTGTATATTTTGACCATAAAATTCACGCAACGTTTTTGATAGGGCTGTGATTAAATCATCTTTTACAGATTCGTGTACTAAAATGTAATCTGGTGCAACACATGTTTGGCCGGCATTAGTGAATTTCCCAAAACAAATGCGCTCACTAGCAACTTTAATATTCGCTGTTTCATCAACGATGACTGGAGATTTACCACCCATTTCTAATGTCACAGGAACTAAATTTTCGCTGGCAGCTTGATAAACGATTTTGCCTACATTTTCACTTCCTGTAAAGAAGACATAGTCAAAAGGTAAGTGAATTAACGTTTGCGTTTCTTCAATTCCTCCCTCAATAACTTCAATGTAATTTGCATCAAATGTTTCATTGATTAATCGTTTAATCACTCGTGCAACATTTGGTGTCAACTCAGATGGTTTAATAATTGCTGTATTACCTGCTGCAATAGCACCGATTAAAGGTTCGAATACTAGTTGAAAAGGATAGTTAAATGGTGCAATGATCAAAACTGTTCCATAAGGTTCTTTTTTGATATAGCTTTTTGTTGGAAATAAATATAAAGGTGTGTCTACATTTTTTGTTTTAGTCCAGTTTTTAAGTTCCTTACGGGCATTTTTGATACTTTTCAAAGTTATGCCAATTTCAGTAGCATAAGCTTCGACTTTATTTTTTCCTAAATCTGTATATAGTGCTTCTAAAATATCGCTCTCGTATGATTTAATAGCTTTGCTTAACTTCTTTAATTGCTCTTTTCTAAAACTAATATCTTTAGTTTGTTGTGTATTGAAAAAAGCTTTACTGTCATAAAATTTTTGCTCAATGATATTCATAATGAAAAGAACCTCCTTATATGATTATTTTGGAAAAAGCGATTAATTGATTTGAATGTTGTGGCCGTTAATTTTAAATGGTCTTTCGAATTATATATGTTGAAAGTTGAAAATAGAGCGATGAATCGTGTACATAATAATATTTATAACTTTAATCATAACGAAAAAGGTAGGAAGAAAACAAAAATTTATACTCAACATCGCAAATATTTTAAGAAAATGTAAAGACAAAAGGGGAATTGTATAGAAATCACTAATCTGTGGGTTAGGGTAGCTAAAGGAATAAAAACTACTATTGAAAAGGGGTTGTAAATTAGTCAAACGTAAATAAAAAACAGTTCATTGAAAGTGAAATAAATTCTACTTTAATGAACTGTTAGTTAAATACAACATGTCTATAATTAGACAGTAATATAGTATTATTTTGTTAATGCTTCAGTGATTTGAGGTACGATTTGTTTTTTTCGAGAAACGACACCAGATAAGAAGGCCATGTCATCTTCTAATTGAACATTGAATGCTTCGCCAACTTTATCTTTTTCAGCACCTACAACTAAAATTTTAGAATCACTATTAATGATGTCAGTAACAACAAGTACAAATAAGTCATATTTTTCTTGTGCACTTACAGCTAACATTTCTTTTTCTAAATCTTCTTTACGATTTAACACTTCGTCAAGGTCAACAGCATTAACTTGTGCAATACGAGTCACATAGTCACCCATAGTAAATGATTTAGCATCCATGTTTAATAAGAATTCAACTGATTTATCAGTTGTTGAAGCACCTGCTTTTAACATATCTAAGCCGTACTTTTGAATATCAACTTTAGCAATATCTTTTAATTCTTCAGCTGCTTTAACATCTTGTTGTGTACATGTTGGTGATTTGAAAAGTAAGCTATCTGAGATAATTGCTGATAACATTAAACCGGCAATTTCAGGTTTAATTTCAAAGCCACGTTCTCTAAACATTTTGTATAAAATTGTAGCTGTACAACCAACTGGTTCAGCACGATAACATAAAGGACCAGCAGTTTCGAAATTTGCAATTCTGTGATGATCAATTACATGCTTAATTGTAGCAGAGGCAATCGTATCAGAACTTTGTTGGAATTCGTTATGATCAACTAAGATAACATCTTGACCATCTAAATCATCTGTTAATAATTCCGGAGCAGGTACATTAAATGTATCTAACGCGAATTGAGTTTCTGCACTCACATCACCTAAACGGTATGCTTTGGCTCCTGAATTACCTCTAAGT
>NZ_JACVZM010000017.1:0-61686 GCF_017151935.1 Staphylococcus sp. EG-SA-14
ATTTTGAATTTAAATTTGATAAATGAATAAGAGTATACGCATTCATTTAAGATTAGATGACATTGATAAGTATGAGTAATGTATTAGGTAACCATTAAATTCGTTGTTATGCGATTCTGATACAAGATTATGATAAAATAGCTTTAATTAAGAATTTTAGCCATCATATAGTCATCGTAATATTTACCATCGATAAATAACTTATCTTTTAAAACGCCTTCGATTTGAAAATCGGCACTTTTAAAAAGCTCGAGGGCAGGTTGGTTATTGAGTGGTACATTTGCTTCAATTCGGTGTATTTGATTGTTTAAACACCAAGCCATAATGGCATCAAGAAGTGCTTGGCCAATTCCACGATGTTGATATAATTTCTTTACACCTAAATCAATTTTAGCAACATGTTTAATGCGTTGAAATGGTGTCGTATTAACAAAGGCAAAGCCAACGAGTTGTTCATCACTTTCAGCAACAAAGATGACTTTATGTGGAGAAGTGATATATTCTTCTAATTGTTTACTAGCCGATGTGACGCTAGGATCATATTCTCCTGGTGTGTAGAACATATACGGAGATTCGTCGTATATTTTCGCTAACATTGAAATGAAATTTTCTACATCTTTGATACTAACTCTACGTATAATATGGGCCATAAAAAGCCTCCAGTATTTTGAAATTTTAAAACATTTGCTACTATTATAATATATATGTAACTAAAAGGTGGAGTAATATGTTTTTTGGTTACAGTTTAAAGGAGTATTTTAGATGAAACCTAAAGTTTTATTAGCAGGTGGAACAGGATATATTGGTAAGTATTTAAGTGAAGTGATTGAAAATGATGCTGAACTTTTTACTATATCAAAATATCCAGACAATAAAAAAACAGATGATGTTGAAATGACTTGGATTCAGTGTGATATATTTCATTACGAACAGGTTGTTGCAGCAATGAATCAAATAGATATTGCTGTATTCTTTATCGACCCAACAAAGAATTCTGCCAAAATAACACAATCATCAGCAAGAGATTTAACATTAATCGCAGCAGATAATTTTGGTCGAGCAGCGGCTATCAATCAAGTAAAAAAAGTAATCTACATACCTGGGAGTCGTTATGATAATGAAACAATTGAACGCCTAGGTGCATATGGTACACCTGTAGAAACAACAAATTTAGTTTTTAAACGTTCTTTAGTTAATGTAGAATTACAAGTTTCAAAGTATGATGATGTTAGATCAACGATGAAGGTAGTTTTACCAAAGGGATGGACATTAAAGAACGTTGTAAACCATTTTATTGCATGGATGGGTTACACTAAAGGAACTTTTGTGAAAACAGAAAAATCACATGATCAATTTAAGATATATATTAAGAATAAGGTGCGACCGCTCGCAGTATTTAAAATAGAGGAAACAGCTGACGGAATAATAACTTTAATTTTATTGAGTGGAAGTTTAGTGAAAAAATATACAGTTAATCAAGGGAAGTTAGAATTTAGATTAATCAAAGAGTCGGCAGTCGTTTATATACATCTATACGATTATATCCCTCGATTATTTTGGCCGATTTATTACTTTATACAAGCACCAATGCAAAAAATGATGATTCATGGCTTTGAAGTTGACTGCCGGATTAAAGATTTTCAAAGTCGATTAAAATCAGGAGAAAATATGAAATATACTAAATGATATTGGGTGATATGGATGCAAATACTACTAGTAGAAGATGACAATACTTTGTTTCAAGAATTGAAAAAAGAATTAGAACAATGGGATTTTAATGTTGCTGGTATTGAAGATTTCGGCAAAGTAATGGATACATTTGAAAGTTTTAATCCTGAAATTGTTATATTGGATGTTCAATTACCTAAATATGATGGGTTTTATTGGTGCAGAAAAATGAGAGAAGTTTCCAACGTACCAATATTATTTTTATCATCTCGTGATAATCCAATGGATCAAGTGATGAGTATGGAACTTGGCGCAGATGATTATATGCAAAAACCGTTCTATACCAATGTATTAATTGCTAAATTACAAGCGATTTATCGTCGTGTCTATGAGTTTACAGCTGAAGAAAAACGTACATTGACTTGGCAAGATGCTGTCGTTGATCTATCAAAAGATAGTATACAAAAAGGTGACGATACGATTTTTCTGTCCAAAACAGAAATGATTATATTAGAAATTCTTATTACCAAAAAAAATCAAATCGTTTCGAGAGATACAATTATCACTGCATTATGGGATGATGAAGCATTTGTTAGTGATAATACGTTAACAGTAAATGTGAATCGTTTACGAAAAAAATTATCTGAAATTAGTATGGATAGTGCAATCGAAACAAAAGTAGGAAAAGGATATATGGCTCATGAATAATTTGAAATGGGTAGCTTATTTTTTGAAATCTCGCATGAACTGGATATTTTGGATATTGTTTTTAAACTTGCTTATGTTAGGCATTAGTCTAATCGATTATGATTTTCCAATAGACAGTTTATTTTATATTGTTTCTTTGAATTTAAGTTTAACAATGATTTTTCTTATATTGACATATTTTAAAGAAGTAAAATTATATAAGCATTTTGACAAAGATAAAGAAATAGAAGAAATTAAACATAAAGATTTAGCGGAAACGCCATTTCAACGTCATACAGTTGATTATTTATATCGTCAAATCTCAGCGCACAAAGAAAAGGTTGTTGAGCAACAGTTACAATTGAACATGCATGAACAAACCATTACAGAATTTGTGCACGACATAAAAACACCTGTGACAGCCATGAAATTATTAATTGATCAAGAAAAAAATCAAGAAAGAAAACAGGCATTACTATATGAATGGTCTCGTATAAACTCGATGCTGGATACACAGCTGTATATTACTAGATTAGAATCTCAACGCAAAGATATGTATTTTGATTACGTGTCACTTAAACGCATGGTCATTGACGAAATACAATTAACAAGACATATTAGTCAGGTTAAAGGTATTGGTTTTGATGTTGACTTTAAAGTGGATGATTATGTTTATACAGATATAAAATGGTGCCGTATGATTATTAGACAGATTTTGTCAAACGCATTGAAATATAGTGAGAATTTTAATATTGAAATTGGGACAGAATTAAATGATCAACATGTTTCGTTATATATTAAAGACTATGGCAGAGGTATTAGTAAAAAAGATATGCCGCGAATATTTGAACGAGGATTTACGTCAACGGCTAACAGAAATGAAACGACGTCTTCAGGTATGGGTCTATATTTAGTAAATAGTGTAAAGGATCAATTAGGTATTCACCTGCAAGTCACGTCGACTGTTGGTAAGGGGACAACTGTCAGATTGATTTTCCCATTACAAAATGAAATTGTTGAACGCATGTCGGAAGTGACAAATTTGTCATTTTAAACATGCGTTTTGTTACTTAGAATTGATACATCAATGCAGCTTCAACGTTATAATAAGATAGATGTTAGTCATATGTTAAATTGAAGATACAAGTGCCAAAGCCTAAAGGAAATGAAGTTAAGATAAATTATAGGAGTGTTAAAGTGGCAATTTTAGAAGTAAAACAATTAACAAAAATATATGGAACTAAAAAAATGGCACAAGAAGTGTTGCGAGATATCAATATGTCTATTGAAGAAGGCGAGTTTATTGCTATTATGGGTCCCTCTGGATCTGGGAAAACGACATTATTAAATGTTTTAAGTTCAATTGATTATATTTCACAAGGTTCTATTACATTAAAAGGAAAAAAATTAGAAAAGCTTTCAAACAAGGAATTATCTGATATACGCAAGCATGATATTGGGTTTATTTTTCAAGAGTATAATTTACTGCATACATTGACTGTTAAAGAAAACATAATGTTACCACTAACGGTTCAGAAGTTAGATAAAGAACATATGTTAAATCGTTATGAAAAAGTAGCAGAAGCATTAAATATATTGGATATTAGTGATAAATACCCTTCTGAATTGTCTGGTGGACAAAGACAACGAACATCTGCTGCAAGAGCGTTTATTACATTACCTTCTATTATATTTGCTGACGAACCAACAGGTGCACTGGATTCTAAAAGTACTCAAGATTTATTAAAACGATTAACAAGAATGAATGAAGCATTTAAGTCTACAATTATTATGGTAACGCATGATCCTGTTGCAGCAAGTTATGCCAATCGAGTAGTGATGCTAAAAGATGGTCAAATTTTCACTGAATTATACCAAGGGGATGACGATAAACATACCTTTTTCAAAGAAATAATACGTGTACAAAGTGTTTTAGGTGGCGTTAATTATGACCTTTAACGAGATAATATTTAAAAATTTTCGTCAAAATTTATCACATTATGCCATCTATCTTTTTTCATTAATTACGAGTGTAGTATTGTATTTTAGCTTTGTAGCATTAAAATACGCGCATAAACTAAACATGACAGAGTCATATCCAATTATTAAGGAAGGCTCACAAGTCGGAAGCTACTTTCTATTTTTCATCATAATTGCATTTTTGTTATATGCCAATGTGTTATTTATTAAACGACGAAGTTATGAGCTTGCATTATATCAAACATTAGGTTTATCTAAATTCAACATTATTTATATACTAATGCTCGAACAATTACTAATATTTATAATTACGGCAATATTAGGTATTATTATTGGTATTTTTGGTTCGAAACTGTTATTAATGATTGTCTTTACATTATTAGGAATTAAAGAAAAGGTTCCAATTATTTTTAGTTTGAGGGCGGTATTTGAAACATTAATGTTAATCGGTGTCGCTTATTTTTTAACATCTGCTCAAAATTTTATATTAGTGTTCAAACAATCTATTTCACAGATGTCAAAGAATAACCAGGTTAAAGAAACAAATCATAATAAAATTACATTTGAAGAGGTTGTTTTAGGCATCTTAGGTATAGTATTGATTACCACAGGATACTATCTATCTTTGAACATTGTTCAATATTATGATTCTATCGGTACACTTATGTTTATTTTATTGTCAACTGTGATTGGGGCATACTTATTTTTTAAAAGCTCTGTTTCTCTAGTTTTTAAAATGGTGAAGAAGTTTAGAAAAGGTGTTATAAGTGTAAATGATGTCATGTTCTCATCATCTATTATGTATCGTATTAAGAAAAATGCTTTTTCACTTACGGTCATGGCAATCATTTCAGCGATTACTGTTTCAGTTCTTTGCTTTGCTGCTATAAGTAGAGCGTCCTTATCAAGTGAAATAAAATATACTGCACCACACGACGTTACAATTAAAGACCAACAAAAAGCTAATCAGTTAGCAAGTGAATTAAACAATCAAAAAATTCCTCATTTTTATAATTATAAAGAAGTAATTCATACGAAATTGTATAAAGATAATTTATTTGATGTAAAAGCGAAAGAACCATACAATGTAACAATTACTAGTGATAAATACATCCCTAATACTGATTTGAAACGTGGGCAAGCTGATTTATTTGTAGCGGAAGGTTCTATCAAAGATTTAGTGAAACATAAGAAGCATGGTAAAGCAATTATAGGAACGAAAAAACATCATGTTAATATTAAGTTACGTAAAGATATTAATAAAATCTATTTTATGACAGATGTTGATTTAGGTGGACCAACGTTTGTCTTAAATGACAAAGACTATCAAGAAATAAGAAAGTATACAAAGGCAAAGCATATCGTCTCTCAATTTGGATTCGATTTGAAACATAAAAAAGATGCTTTAGCATTAGAAAAAGCGAAAAATAAAGTTGATAAATCTATTGAAACAAGAAGTGAAGCGATAAGCTCAATATCAAGTTTAACCGGAATATTATTATTTGTAACATCATTTTTAGGTATTACATTCTTGATTGCTGTATGTTGCATTATATACATAAAGCAAATAGATGAAACCGAAGATGAGTTAGAGAATTATAGTATTTTGAGAAAGCTTGGATTTACACAAAAAGATATGGCAAGGGGACTAAAGTTTAAAATTATGTTTAATTTTGGGTTACCTTTAGTTATTGCACTATCACATGCATATTTTACATCATTAGCATATATGAAATTAATGGGTACAACGAATCAAATACCGGTTTTCATAGTAATGGGATTATACATTTGTATGTATGCTGTTTTTGCAGTGACGGCTTATAATCATTCCAAGCGAACAATTAGACATTCCATATAAAATATACAGATGGCTTTCAGTAGATTAGTGGATTCGAATTCACGAACTATACTGGAAGCTTTTTATTATAAATGAAGAGAAGTTATATTTTTAGCATGTATAGTTGAATACTGGGTTAAAATACCATATTAATAATGAAGTAAAGGTATGAGTGATTATGAAAGTGTTTTGAATGAAATATATTTAATTGGTGATGCTTTTAATTGAAAAGATTAACAGGATTCAACTTTGTAAATTGTATTAAATGTGAGAAAATAAAAGTATATTCATTGAGAGATATATGAGTCAATGATCGTTTTAAACAAGATAAGTGTATTTTAATATGTAAAAGTTATGTAATAAATATTGTATCGTTGCAAATTTCCCAACTATATTCATTTACAATTTTTAGAGTTGTATAGATAAAAAATTGCCTATACAATAACTTTTTCAAAACAAATGCCTACTACTATTTAAATTTTATGTAAAAGTTAAGTTTCGGAATTGTTAAAAATTTGTAAATTGAATTGTGGGATTGTAAATTTTGTGCTATTTTCATATAAGGGCAAATACAGTAAATTGTTTACTGTGAGGCATTTTTGAAATTAATATCAGTACACTAAAATTATACTGACGATTGATAATAACAAATTTGTATCATTAGTTTGTAAATTCACTTGTCTTAATTTGAAACAAATTATAACTGAATGTGATTGGTGACAATCGCTTAAATGGAGGATTTTAAATGTTTAGTAAGAAAAAAGATAAGTTTATGGTTCAATTAGAAGAGATGGTTTTCAATCTGGATCGTGCTGCTATTGAATTCGGTAAAATGGATTTCAATACTCATTTAGATTTAAAAGCATACTCAGACAACATTAAAACTTATGAGTCACATGGTGACGAATTAGTACATCAAGTAATTACTGATTTAAATCAAACATTTATCACACCAATTGAACGTGAAGATATTTTATCATTATGTGATGCAATTGATGATGTTTTAGATGCAATTGAAGAAACGGCAGCTATGTTTGAAATGTATTCAATCGAATACACAGATGAATATATGGCTGAGTTTGTTGATAACATTCAAAAAGCAGTTGCAGAAATGAAACTTGCTGTCGGCTTATTAGTCGATAAAAAATTATCACATATGCGTATTCATTCAATTAATATTAAAGAATTTGAAACAAACTGTGATGGTATTTTAAGACAGTCAATTAAACATATTTTCAATAGCGAAACAGATCCAATCACATTAATTAAAATAAAAGATATTTATGAAAGCATGGAAGAAATTGCTGATAAATGTCAAATCGTAGCAAATAATTTTGAAACTATTATTATGAAAAATAGCTAAGGGGAGTATATATTTATGTCATATATAATCATCGTCACTATAGCTGTAGTTATTTTCTCGCTGATATTTGACTTTATCAATGGATTCCATGATACAGCCAATGCAGTAGCTACTGCTGTATCTACTAGAGCGTTAACGCCTAAAACGGCAATTTTAATGGCAGCAGTGATGAACTTTATAGGTGCTTTAACATTTACGGGCGTTGCAGGCACCATTACTAAAGACATTGTCGATCCATTTAAATTGGAAAATGGATTAGTTGTTGTGTTAGCTGCAATACTTGCGGCTATTATTTGGAATTTAGCTACTTGGTTTTACGGAATTCCAAGTTCGTCTTCACATGCACTTATAGGTTCAATTGCGGGTGCAGCAATCGCATCTGAAGGCTCATTTGGAGTGTTACATTACCAAGGTTTCACAAAAATTATTATTGTATTAATCGTTTCACCGATTATCGCATTTTGTGTTGGTTTCTTGATGTATTCAATTTTTAAAGTTATCTTTAAAAATGCAAATTTAACAAGAGCGAATCGTAACTTTAGATTTTTCCAAATTTTCACAGCAGCGTTACAATCATTCTCTCACGGTACGAATGATGCGCAAAAGTCAATGGGTATTATTACGTTGGCATTAATTGTTGCTAATGTACAGAATGATGGCAGCGTTGAACCACAGTTATGGGTAAAATTTGCCTGTGCGACAGCAATGGGGCTTGGTACTGCAATTGGTGGCTGGAAAATTATCAAAACTGTAGGTGGTAATATTATGAAAATACGTCCAGCAAATGGTGCTGCGGCCGATTTATCATCTGCATTAACAATTTTTGTTGCATCATCGCTACATTTCCCATTATCAACAACTCACGTTGTGTCATCATCAATCTTAGGTGTTGGTGCTTCTAACCGAGCTAAAGGTGTAAAATGGAGCACTGCGCAACGAATGATCATTACATGGGTGATTACATTACCTATTTCAGCATTGTTAGCAGGTTTACTATTCTATATACTTAACTTATTTTTCTAATTGAAAATAAAACTAAACTGAACTTCAGTATCACAAACATATGGTGGTATTGAAGTTCAGTTTTTTATGTAAGTAGATAACATATTTTATAGAATTTACGTAGAATGACCAAGACAAAGCATTTTAATTAGGAGGCTAAGTTATAAATTTATTCCATGGAACATAAACAGTTAGGTCATTAAAATATAAGTAAGCGTAAAATAATGATTTAATAGTTTATATTCTTCAATGAAGGAATAATTAAATAGTTATCAACTTGTTTAATTAACCTAAATTGTATTGGACTTTATTTAATATAAATTTGTATATGTAGAAGAAAAAGCGTAAAATACTGGTATAACAAATTAAATCATTATATAGTCAACTTAGTTGCATTATTTTGATTTTTAATATATTATGCATTTAATTTAATCAAATAGGTAGGTTGTTAATTTTTACCTAACTACCATTCATACAAAATATAAATATGTATGATAGGGAAGGGTGAGATAATTTTTTGTACCAAAATGAAAATTTTTTTCAAAAATAAAAAACTAGCAATCTCACATGATGTGAATTGCTAGTATATATCAGTACAATTTATTTAATTAATGGATGAATGCATAGCTAGAAACTTCTGAAGCTGGAATTGTACGGTAGTTCATATTGTATGGACCATATGTGTAATTCATTTCAGAAATCAAGATACTACCATCACCATTGACACGTTCAACATAAGCAACATGACCATATGGACCAGGTGTGCTTTGCATAATTGAACCAACTGATGGTGTGTTGTTTACTTGGTAACCATCATTAGCTGCGTTACCAGCCCAATACTTAGCGTCTGACCAATATGTGCTAATTGGACTACCAGCTTGAGCACGACGGTCAAATACGTACCATGTACATTGACCAGCAGTGTATAAATTTTGGTGATTAAAAGATGATGCATTGCCATTGCTACCTGTTGTAGCTGTTGGTGTTGTACCACCTGATCCACCATTAGGAATTTGTAATGTTTGGTTAGGCATAATTAAATAACCACGTAAGTTATTGGCTGCCATTAATTGATTAACTGAAACACCATATCTGCTAGCAATGATATTTAATGATTCACCAGCTTGTACAGTATGAGATGATGCTGAACCAGCTTGTGGAGAAGTGTTTGACGTATTTTGTGCATCACTTCCACCTACTGAGATAACTTGACCAGGGAATACCAAGTTGTTATCTAATTGGTTATTTTGTTTAATACTCTCTACTGAAGTGTTGTATTTTTGAGCAATACTCCATAATGATTCACCAGATTGTACTGTATGTTGTGTAGAAGCTTGTGCATCATGATGCGTTAAAAATGCAGCTGCACCAGATGTTGCTGTTATTGCAAATGCTAATTTTTTCAAAGGGACTCCTCCTTAAAATTAAGTTTTACTACTTTTAAAAATTATTAAGACAATTTATATAGTAAATTAAGTTTTCGTTTTATATTACGATTTCCATATTATCAAAAATAAGTAGCTTTGTGTGGTTTGTTATTATCTTGTAATATTATTAACATTTTAGGATATCGGTTCATATTTTTATAAATGCTGATTTGATAGTGTATAAAAGCGTTTTAGTGATTTTAACTAATTATAAAAAATTATATTTTGTAACATTGTAAAATGTAAAATTACTATACTTGTTAAAGGTTATTTCTTTTGATGAAGCAAAATTTACTGTAAAATTTGACGCATAAAACGACGGTAGAAGGAGGAATTATTTTGTCGCAAAATACAAATCATTCATATTATCATCAAAACCAGCATGCTCAATCAATAAGTAAAGTGTGGCTTTATTTTATGTATTATTGGATTATATTTGGCATAGGATGCTATCTAGGTCAGTTTTTACCATTAAGTTGGCGACAACCCTTGTCATTTGGATTACTGATTATTATTTTAGCAACACTTGTTTTTGAAAGAGCGAGACGGTTCGGTTTAATTATTTCACATATTTACGCTGTAGTGATTGGCTTATTGTCATACGCAACGTTTACCACGTATTTACAAAATTTAGGACCAGATATTTTCTATAAAAATATCGCATTAGCAATTTTTGCATTTATAGCATTTGGTATTATTGGTTATTTCTTCGTTGGAGATGCATCGAGTATAGGCAAATATTTATTCGTTACATTAATAACATTAATTATTGCGAGTCTAATTGGTATTTTTCTTCAAAATCCTATTTTTTACACTATTATTACCGTCGTTAGTTTGTTGTTATTTCTACTTTATACTTTGTATGATTTTAATCGTTTAAAAAGAGGTGACTATTCACCAAGAGAAATGGGATTTAATCTATTTATTAATTTGTTGAATATTATTAAGGATATACTTTATCTTGCTAATATGTTCAGAAGATAAACAGTTAAATTAATAAAGAAATTTGTATAAAGTTTTGGAATAATCAATAATGAATATCAACCTTAAACTGGAGCGATTGTCATAAGTTAGAAACTTAGACTGAGATTTTACTGATAAAGCAATAAAAATATATTACCTTAATTGTAAAGATATTATTAATCATTGAAATGATTAACTGCTATAGTTCTAAAGTAAACAAATCTTAGAAGATAAACTTTAAACAGGTGTACTTGCCTTTCTAATTACACTTTTATTAGAAAAGTAAAGTATAGCTACGTATTAATTTTAAAATCGAAACATTAATAGGAAGAAGTATAGATAATATAAACAATTTAATGTTAGTTTGAGCTCATCTCAAAAGTAGAATGTGATTTAAATAAGTGTTTATTTTTAAATTGAAAATGAATATATAACTAACAAAAGATAATAGTAATACGTTGTAGATGTGGTCATTTAAAATTATTTTGAAAATACTAAAAAGTAGTGTGTTTTCAATTGGATAGTTTAATTAAACTGACTACATCTATTTTTGTAATATTTAAATGATTGATATATAAGTTTAAAAATTAACCATTATATAGTTTTATTTATTTTTGATTTGGTATTCGTATTGTGTTAAATTTACGTTTAATTAAATAAGTTAAATATTATAGGGAATGATAAAAGTGGTACTTAAATATAGAAAGAGGTAAAGTTATGGCAAAATCATGCTTGCATATACTTACTAATAATGAATATGCGACAACGCGTTGCCAAGATGGCATAGTCTTATTTTGGCCAATTGACGGGGAAATCGAACTACAAAAATTTCGTAAAAGTAAAATAATTGAAGATGATATATATATTATTAATCATCTGGATGTATTTAGTATTAAGAATAATAAAAAAACGATCATGTTGTATTTGAGTAGCGATTGGTTTGCGGAATTAGGCTTTACTTTCTTTAATTACCACTATACAGCAAAGTTGATTAAATCATCCTATAATTTGAAATGTCTACTATTAAAATTGACATATCGATACCTTGATAATCAGCCTCTTAATGACGCTGATATTAGAAAATTACAGGATATTATTAAAATCATTGCAAAAGAAGCAAGTATGGATAAAAAGATTGCACAAAATCAATATCGATATGCTTATTATGGTGATTTGCGTGATGAGCTCGAATATATTTATCAAAATGTAAATCAACGATTGACATTAAAAAGTGTCGCTGATAAATTATTTGTCTCAAAGTCAAATTTGTCATCACAATTCCACTTACTTATGGGCATGGGTTTTAAAAAATATATTGATACTTTGAAAATTGGTAAATCGATTGAAATTCTACTTACTACTGATAGTACTATTAGCAACATAAGTGAACATTTAGGTTTTAGTAGTAGCTCCACTTACTCTAAAATGTTTAAAAGTTATATGGATATAACACCGAATGAATATCGTAATTTATCAAAATATAATAAATGTTTAATGCTAAAGCCAGAACCACTAGTAGGCAAAATGGTGCAAGAAGTAAAAGAAATCATATTGAATTATATTGAACATTATAAAAACCACCTAACTGATGTTATACATATTGATGAAGACAAATTTGAAACACCTAAATTGTTTCAAACAGTTATTCAAATAAATACTTATACAGAAATGAAATTAGTTTTCTTAGAAGGAATCTTTAAAACCTTATTGAATAAGAACAGTCAAGTTGTCTTTTTCATCATGCCATCGATTCTAAAAAGTAAAAATACCATGTCCGAAGAAGAAAAATTCACAATCATTAAAACAATAATTGAAAGTGATCTAAAGATAGCATTTAATATAAATGATATTGAAACAACTTATTTTGTTGAAGAAGCTTTTATGAGTGTTTTCAGACAAATATCTCCAAACGAATTAAGTAATCATAATAATTACGAAGTGCATTTTGTTTTTGATTTATCATTGATGGAAATTAGAACAATTTATCGAATGATATTAAAATTACATAACATCATGTTGAATGTGAAATTAGGATTGAACATTACCTGTTTATTTGAAAAACCTTCAGTTTTTAAATCATTAGTATCACAAATAAAGCGACTTAAATTCGATTCGTTAATAATAGATAATGCAAATTTAAGTAGCCCTTATTTGATGGGGGAAAGTGATGAGTTACTATTGAAAAATATTTTGCATTTTAAAAATTTAAAACAAGTAATTAATGAATTGGATATTGAACAAGAAAAGCTTATTTTTCTAAATGTTGAAAATCATAAACTGCTTAATAATAAAGAACGAGATTTAAGTAATAGTGCTCCATTAATTTATAAGACATTAAGTGCGCTGTATCACAACTTTGATGGCTTTGGATTAAACATTTTTGACAATCATCATACATTTAATGCGATGCATCTATATGATAAAAATGGATTTAAAACAACACTAGGTCTTATATTAGAAAAGTTTATCGAATATGTCTCGAAACCAAAATACGAAAACAGTTATTATTCTATTTTTGATATAGAGAATTATTATTGTCTTGTTATTTATGATTGGCGAGTGATTGAGAGCGAGACAATTATGAGCAATTTTGAGGATAGTCAAGTTTATATAAATTTCAAAAATAATGTTTTAAACGATAAATATCTAATTGTAATAGAAACATTGGACGAAAATAGTGGCAACATTAATCATTTGATTTCTAAAGAATTAAGAGATAAATATGAATGGAACCCTAGTTTACTATCTAAAATTGACAACTACCTTAAACCAGCAATCGAGATTAAAGAGCATAATTTTAGTGATAATTCCTTGAATATTAACGTTACTTTTAATGCGTTATACATAATTAAAATAGGAAAAAAATAACACCTTGATATGTATTGCAAAATTTAATTTGCATTTGTTGGTAATTTTGACAACGTATTAAAAACAAATGAGAAAGACAATGGCAAAAAAATTTAAGATAATAATGACAGAAGCATTGTCTTTATATATTTGGGGGTGCAACATTTTGAATACTGAGAAATTAGAAACATTGCTTGGCTTCTATAAACAATATAAAGCATTATCTGAATATATTGATAAAAAATATAAGTTGTCGCTAAATGATTTAGCAGTCTTAGATTTAACGATGAAGCATTGCAAAGATGAAAAAGTACTTATGCAATCATTTTTAAAAACTGCAATGGATGAGCTAGATTTAAGTAGGACAAAATTATTAGTTTCTATAAGAAGACTAATTGAAAAAGAAAGACTTAGTAAAGTTAGATCATCTAAAGATGAGCGTAAAATTTATATTTATTTAAATAATGATGATATATCTAAATTTAATGCTTTATTTGAAGATGTAGAACAATTTTTAAATATTTAATTGAAATTGAGTGTCGAAAGCATAGAATTTGCTTATCGGCACATTTTTAATTTATACATATTTTAAAACTAAGTAACAGTTTGAAGAAATCGTAGTTCAATAATGTTAATTGTGAAAATGTATATAAACATAAAAAAATCATGTATAATATATGTTGTTAATTAAACAGTTCGAAAGCGAGATGACATTATGGGACGTAAATGGAATAACATTAAAGAAAAAAAGGCCCAAAAAGATAAAAACACAAGTAGAATATATGCGAAATTTGGTAAGGAGATTTATGTTGCAGCAAAATCTGGTGAACCCAATCCAGAATCTAACCAAGCTTTAAGGTTGGTGCTTGAACGCGCTAAGACATATTCAGTGCCGAATCATATTATTGAAAAAGCAATAGATAAAGCTAAGGGTGCTGGAGACGAAAACTTTGATCACCTAAGATATGAAGGATTTGGCCCAAGCGGATCAATGCTAATTGTTGATGCGTTAACAAATAATGTAAATCGTACTGCCTCTGATGTGCGAGCTGCTTTTGGTAAAAACGGCGGTAATATGGGTGTATCTGGATCAGTTGCTTATATGTTTGATCATGTGGCAACATTTGGTATTGAAGGAAAGTCTGTTGACGAAATACTTGAAACATTAATGGAACAAGATGTAGATGTAAATGATGTGATTGACGATAATGGATTGACAATAGTCTATGCTGAACCAGATCAATTTGCAGTCGTTCAAGATGCGCTTCGTGCAGCAGGTGTTGAAGAATTTAAAGTTGCTGAATTTGAAATGTTACCTCAAACAGATATTGAACTTTCTGAAGCGGACCAAGTAACATTTGAAAAATTAATCGATGCATTAGAAGATTTAGAAGATGTACAAAACGTATTCCATAATGTGGATTTGAAATAATGAAATCAGCAGAACAATGGATTGATGAATTGCAACTTGAATCACATCCTGAAGGTGGTTTCTATAGAGAGACAATTCGAGAAGTATTGAAAGATGAACGCAGAGCGCCGTTTAGTAGTATTTATTTTTTACTTACAGATGACAATATTTCGCATTTTCATCGAATTGATGCTGATGAAGTATGGTACTATCATGCTGGCGATTCTCTAACAATTCATATGATAAATCCGGATGGGGAATATACGACTGCAACATTGGGTACTGATATCCAAAATGGAGATGTATTGCAATATGTAGTGCCTAAAGGAACAATTTTTGCTTCTTCAATCGAAATTTCAAATACTTTTAGTTTAGTAGGTTGTATGTGTCAACCGGCATTTGAGTTTAAGCAATTTGAATTGTTTAAGCAATCTGAATTAATTACGCAATATCCGCATCTTAAATCAGTAATTGAAAAATATGCTTTAAAATAAAAATGATCAATGAAGTGGTTTGAAGGTTGTTAATAAACCTTTGGGTCACTTCATTTTTATATGTATTCTTGATTGAATCAGAATAGATTTGATGCTTCAGCTGTTTTTAATGAAAATAGCATTAAATGATTTTGAAAACGATAAGAGTGTGTTATTTATATTTTTGAAAAATCACTTTTATGAAGAAATGTGTGTACTATCTAATTAATATTGTCTATTTTAAGTAAATTGAAGCGAGTTGTAGTAAAATAATAATAAATATTTTCATATGATTAACAAAAGCTATAAAACTGTATCATGACATGACATCATTTATGTAGTTTTATATAATAATGACAAGGAGTTGGTGACTGTGAAAGTAAAGTATATAGATAAACGTCACTGGCGTCGCCTAATTGATAGGGAATACACAGAGGTAAAAGTTAATAATAATAGGTTTAAGGGTATTATAGGCTTAGTCACGATGAAAAAGGTTCGTGATCCTTTAGAGGTGACGGTAGTTGGACAAAATATCATTGTCGCAGATGACAATTATAAATGGTTGCAAATACTACCTGAAAAAAAACGTTATAGTATTACTGTAATGTTTGATAATAAAGGCAATCCATTAGAATATTATTTTGATATAAATATCAAAAATATAACGCAAAAAGGTAATGCGCGTACAGTAGATTTATGTTTAGATGTTTTAGCATTACCAAGTGGTGAATATGAGTTGGTAGATGAAGATGATTTAATGTTTGCATTAGAAAGTGAGCAAATTACAAAAAAGCAATTTCATGAAGCATATATGATTGCACATCAAATTATGGCAGAGTTAGAAAATGATTTTAAAGGATTCCAAAAGAAAATCATGTACTGCTTTAATAAAATTAATGCAAAGGCTCAAAAAAATCATCAAAAGCCACAAAATAAAACTAATATTGAAAAAAGCAAACAAATAAAGCCTAAGCAATATAATCAAACTAAAAATCACCAACAACAAAAGAAAAACTAAGTAATTCAAGCTGCAGCCATGCCAATAAAATTGGTGAAATTATTCGTTAGTAATGAACTCATGAATGCTTGTAGCCATGAAAGTTCAATAATTGAATAATTTATGGGGGGGAAATTATGAAGATTGAAGACTATCGTTTACTAATAACATTAGACGAAACGAAAACGTTACGTAAAGCGGCTGAAATTTTATATATATCTCAACCTGCTGTTACACAAAGACTAAAAGCTATTGAAAATGCTTTTGGAGTAGATATTTTTATCAGAACAAAAAAACAATTGATTACAACAACTGAAGGAACAATGATTATTGAGCATGCCCGTGACATGTTGAAAAGAGAGCGATTATTTTTTGACAAAATGCAGGCACATATTGGTGAAGTGAATGGAACAATATCAATCGGGTGTTCTTCTTTGATTGGACAAACCTTACTTCCTGAAGTTTTGAGCCTATATAATGCCCAATTTCCTAATGTTGAAATACAAGTGCAAGTTGGTTCAACTGAACAAATTAAAGCAAATCATAGAGATTATCATGTTATGATAACTCGTGGAAATAAGGTAATGAATTTAGCTAACACACATTTATTTAATGATGATCATTATTTTATTTTTCCAAAAAATAGACGAGATGATGTTACAAAGTTACCATTTATAGAGTTTCAAGCTGATCCGATTTATATAAATCAAATAAAACAATGGTATAACGATAATTTAGAACAAGATTACCATGCAACTATTACAGTGGATCAAGTAGCAACTTGCAAAGAAATGTTGATTAGTGGTGTAGGTGTTACAATCTTGCCAGAAATTATGATGAAAAATATCAGCAAAGAACAATTTGAGTTTGAAAAAGTAGAAATTGATAATGAACCGCTGATTCGTTCGACATTTATGAGTTATGATCCGAGCATGTTGCAATTGCCACAAGTTGATTCTTTTGTAAATCTCATGGCGAGCTTTGTTGAACAACCAAAGGCGTAGTTTTAGACTAATTTAGAGCCCCTAATTAATAAATTAAAAGGGGCTCTAAGAAGCGGGGTTATGGATATGTTTGTAGCGTTATTACAAATAAAGAATTATAAACTCTTTGTTGCTAATATGTTTCTACTAGGTATGGGTATTGCGGTTACGGTCCCATATCTTGTTCTTTTTGCAACTAAAGATTTAGGTATGACAACAAATCAGTATGGATTACTTCTAGCATCTGCAGCGATTAGCCAGTTTACAGTAAATTCAATTATTGCTAGATTTTCGGATACGCATCACTTTAATAGAAAAATTATTATTATTCTCGCATTATTAATGGGTGCGCTTGGTTTTTCAATATACTTTTTTGTAGATACAATCTGGTTATTCATATTACTATATGCGATTTTCCAAGGATTATTTGCACCAGCAATGCCCCAACTTTACGCATCTGCTAGAGAATCTATCAATGTTTCAAGCTCTAAAGATAGAGCTCAATTTGCCAACACAGTATTACGTTCAATGTTCTCATTGGGCTTTTTATTTGGTCCATTTATTGGTGCCCAATTAATCGGTTTAAAAGGCTATGCTGGATTGTTTGGTGGAACAATAAGTATCATTTTATTTACTTTAGTACTTCAAGTGTTTTTCTATAAGGATTTAAACATTAAACACCCTATTAGTACGCAACAACATGTTGAAAAAATTGCTCCTAATATGTTTAAAGACAAAACGCTTTTATTACCATTTATTGCATTTATTTTATTACACATTGGACAATGGATGTATACGATGAATATGCCTTTATTTGTTACTGATTATTTAAAAGAAAATGAGCAACATGTCGGTTATTTAGCTAGTTTATGTGCTGGTTTAGAAGTGCCATTTATGATCATTCTTGGCGTTTTATCATCTAGATTACATACTCGAACATTGTTGATTTATGGAGCGATTTTTGGTGGTTTATTCTACTTCAGCATTGGGGTATTTAAAAACTTCTATATGATGTTAGCAGGACAGGTATTTTTAGCTATTTTCTTAGCGGTTCTTTTAGGAATTGGTATTAGTTATTTCCAAGATATCTTACCAGATTTTCCAGGATACGCCTCAACACTATTTTCTAATGCAATGGTTATTGGACAGTTAGGCGGTAACCTATTAGGTGGTGCTATGAGTCACTGGGTAGGTTTGGAAAATGTATTTTTTGTATCAGCAGCATCAATCATGTTAGGTATGATACTTATATTCTTTACTAAAAATCAAAAAATTACAAAAGAGGATGTGATATCAACATGACAATTATTTTATGGCTACTTATCATCGCTGCCTTCATGTTAGCATTTGTTGGGTTGATTAAGCCGATTATTCCTTCTGTTTTAGTATTATGGGTTGGCTTTCTAATCTATCAATTTGGCTTTCATAATCAGCATTTATCATGGGTGTTTTATGTATCTATGGCATTGCTAACAATACTAATTTTATGTGCGGACTTTTTAGCTAATAAATATTTTGTGAATCGCTTCGGTGGTTCTAAGTTTGGAGAGTATGCAGCTTTAATTGGTGTGGTTATTGGATGTTTTGTTTTACCGCCATTTGGAATTATTATTATACCTTTTATTTTGGTATTCATAGTTGAATTAATACAAGGCTATTCATTTGAAAGAGCAGTTAAAGTAAGTATAGGTTCAATCGTAGCATTTTTAACAAGTAGTATAGCTCAAGCAATCATTATGTTTATAATGATTGTATGGTTCTTTATAGATGCTTTATTGATTAATTAATAAAAAGCTTATTGCAAAATATGTTTTTCGGTAACTGTAATTTAGTGATTTTATCATTAACAGTACCAAATTCGCATATGATGTAATAAGCTTTTTGTTTATAAAAATGTATGAGAATGTTTTTTCGAAATATTTCTTTCAATGCGTAATCCAATAGGCATAACTATAAATGAAAATATAATAAATACCCAATTGCTTACCTGAATATATGGTCCAAAGGCAAGTAATGATTGTGGAATAAAGAATACATAGAAAAATCCTACAATTAGTAGAATGATTGCTAAATAGGTGAATATCCATATCCAATTTGAATTGTTAAAACACTGCAGTTGTATTGTTTTAAAACTAAACCATATAAATAAAAAGACAATAAAGAATCCGACGACTACTGAAAACGGGAACGAAACAAAATATAAATTACTTCCATTTTTTTCCATGAAAAATCCTAAAAATCCTTTGAGAAAACTAACAATCCCAATTAATAGAACGATGTGTTGATAGATATATTTAAAAATATTTTTAAATGTTTCATTAGGCATCGCTTTTAGTTCTTTTATTGCATGTGCTTTTGGGTCGTGATTGAAAAAATCTAAGGCTAATAAACCATGTTGTTCTGCGCTTAATAATTGTTTAAGTATACGGTTAATAATTAACTCTGTATCATGAGGATTGACGCGAAAGTCAGAGCGCATATAAGTCATATAATTCTCGAAGATTTCTCTATCAGTATTGCTTAATCTTAATGATTTAACATTATTTTCTTTTGTTAATTGCGCAGTACTTTTCATTGTTACTTAAGCGCTCCTTTAAAAATGTTTAATTCCAAATTAAAATGGAAATGATTTTATAGTATTAATAAGGTCAATCATATCATATTAAACGCATAAATATAACGATTAATATTGGAGAGGAAAATGAGGACACTTAATAAAGATGAACATAATTATATCAAGCAAATAGCTAATATACATGAGACATTATTGTCGCAAGTAGAATCCAACTATAAATGTACTAAACTGAGTATTGCTCTTAGGTACGAGATGATATGTTCAAGATTAGAACATACAAATGATAAAATTTATATATATGAAAATGAAGGTCAATTAATAGCGTTTATTTGGGGACATTTTAGTAATGAAAAAAGTATGGTTAACATTGAACTGCTATATGTTGAACCACAATTTCGCAAACTGGGAATAGCTACGCAACTGAAGATTGCGCTTGAAAAATGGGCAAAAACTATGAATGCAAAGCGAATAAGCAGTACAATTCATAAAAATAATTTGCCAATGATATCTTTGAATAAAGATTTAGGTTATCAAGTGAGTCATGTGAAAATGTATAAAGATATTGATTAGAATTAGGATTATGTTGCTAATTCATGTTAAAATTAAAAAAGATTTAATGACGTTAAGGAGTTTTATATGAAGAAATTAATCATCAGTATTATGGCGGTCATGCTATTTTTAACAGGTTGTGGTAAAAGTCAAGAGAAAGCCACTCTGGAAAAGGATATCGATAATTTACAAAAAGAAAATAAAGAATTAAAAGACAAAAAAGAAAAGCTTCAACAAGAAAAAGAAAAATTAGCAGATAAGCAAAAAGACCTTGAAAAAGAAGTGAAAGATTTAAAACCTTCAAAAGAAGATAACAAGGATGATAAAAAAGACGAAGACAAAAATAAAGACAAAGATAAAGAGGCATCACAAGATAAGCAATCAAAAGATCAAACTAAGTCATCGGATAAAGATAATCACAAAAAGCCTACATCAACAGATAAAGATCAAAAAGCTAATGACAAACACCAATCATAATTGAATTGCTTACTTGTTATAGATGAAAGGTACAGCGTTTTAAACCTTATTTTAAGGGTATGTATTAATTAAAATGTGGTCATGATTGAAACAGAACGTAAAAATAGACAACGTAATTAATAAAGGAGAGAAACGGCATGCATGAACAAGATTTTAGAATTTTAGAGGGTCAAGATATTACTTTGCCAGAATTGGGTAGAGAATTAGAAAATATTACAGGGCGCACGATTGCTGATTCTACTGGCGAAATTAAGCGTGTAATTGCACATTTACCAAACTTTGAGTCCGATACTGATACTTTTGTTGCTACATATCGTTTAAACCATCAACAAGATTTTATAGATGCAACTTTTACTGCGCTGAAATCAGATAGAGCACGTTTAAAAGAAGTGCCAGTTCATGTTGAACTTATAAGTTATATTTCTAAATCAAAATAAACTGCTATCTAAAACGCAAAGTTGATCAAAATATCGATTTTGTGTTTTTTATTGAGAAATTATATAGGAGTGTCAATCGATGATTTATTGTGAAACAGAGCGTTTAATATTAAGAGACTGGCATGAAGATGATCTGTTACCTTTTCAAAAAATGAATGCGAATTATGACGTACGTAAATATTTTCCAAGTTTATTGAGTTATCGTCGTTCAGAATTAGATATGAGAACTATGGATGCGGTTATTAAAGATTATGGCATTGGATTATTTGCTGTAGAAGATAAAGAGACACATCAATGGATAGGCTTTATAGGTTTGAATTATATTCCAGAAACAAGCGATTATCCATTTAAAGAATTACCGCTTTATGAAATAGGTTGGCGCTTGTTGCCAGAATTTTGGGGAAAAGGATTAGCAACTGAAGGCGCAAAGGCAACGTTGAAGTTAGCAGACCAACATCAAATATACGATGTCTATAATTTTACAGCAGAAGCAAATAAAGCTTCACAACGTGTAATGGAAAAAATTGGCATGACAGTGTATGATCATTTCGAATTACCCAATCTAAGTAAGTATCATTTATTAAAAAGGCAAGTGCGCTATTACATTAATCTTCGAAAGTGAAAAATTTATACATAAGCGTAACAAACACCCCTAACATTGTTTAGCTGATGATAACAATATTAGGGGTGTTTGTTTATTCTTTAACCTTAGAATGATTAATCGTATGAACGAGTACCCAGAGGTTTGAAATTTAATATTGATTCTATTAATGATTCCTTAGTGTCGCATAACGGTGCAAGAGCACGATACTTAGGATCAATAAAACCTTCCTCAATCATATGGTCAATCATTGTTTGTAGTGGATTGAAAAAGCCATTAATATTATAAATGGCAATAGGCTTTTCATGGATACCTATTTGAGCCCAACTATACATTTCGAAAAATTCTTCTAGTGAACCTGCGCCACCAGGAGCCATGACAAATGCATCTGCAAGTTCTGCCATTTTATTTTTACGTTCATGCATAGAATCAACTAAAATTAATTCAGTTAAACGTTGGCTTGTGATTTCATGTTCATCTAACATTTTAGGCATGACGCCAATAGCTTTGCCGCCATGATCTAATACACCATCTTGAATGGCACCCATAATGCCAATTGACCCTGCACCAAATACTAATTCATAACCTTGTTCAGCAAAATATTTACCTAAATCGTATGCTTTTTGTACATATGAAGGGTCATGACCTTTGCTTGCACCACAATAAACTGCGATTCGTTTCATGTTAATCCAGCTCCTTAATTCGATGAATGACTTTTAATAGTGATTGTTCAAACACTTTTTGATCTTGCTTTGTAAAAGGTGGGGGACCTTTGTGGCGACCACCTTGTTTTCTAATTTGTGCATTCATATATCGTTTATCTAATAGTTGTTGAATATTTTTGGAATTGTATATCTTCCCATTATGATGCATGACAATTAAGACTTTGTCGACTAATAAACTTGCGAGTCCATAATCTTGAGTGACTACGATATCATCCTTCGTTGATAATTGAACAATTTTGTAATCAACTGCATCTGGTCCATCATCAACATATAATGTTGATACATGTGGGGGATATAATTGGTTCGAAAAATGGCTGAAGCTCCGAATAATTGTCACAAAAATGCCTGTCTCAGTTGTTAAATCTATAATAGAATCAACAACAGGACAAGCATCTCCATCAATAATAATATGTGTCACAATTATGCCTCTGTATTGTTTTCATTATTTTGTTGAGAGGCGCTTTTGGCAACGTAATCTTTATATTTTTTAAATGACTTGATGCGTGCTTTATCAGCTTCTTGTTGGCGTTTTTGTTCTTCTTTGTGTCGTTTTTCAATATTTTTTTGTAACTTTTTATTCATTTTAGCGATTTCTTTGCAATTTTTTTCAGCTAGTTTATCGCCTTTTTTCTCAGTTTTCTCATCTAATTTATTAGGTGTTAAGCCTGCTTTTTCTTCGTATTTTTGTGATTTTTTCATATCTTTAATACGTTGTATTTCATTCTTTTCGCGGGCTTTTTGCTCTTCTTTATGACGCTTTTCGATATTTTTTTGAAGTATTTTATTCATTTTATCAGCGTCTTTACGATTTTGTTTAGCTAATTTTTCGCCTTTTTTCTCAATATAGGCAGGATCATGTTCTCTAGCAAACTTTTTAAGTTCACGTTTATTTTCAAAATCTTGTTTTTTATCGCCGACATATTCTTTAACATCACTCGCTGTGTTACTGATTGCTGCAGATGTTTTTGAAGCAACTTTACTTGTAGCATCTGTAACTTTTTGTACGTCCGGATGTTGTTTGATACGTTTACGTTCAACAATTAACGGTACCAATACAATTGGTAATACATTAATCATAAATTTGATGACTTTTTTCTTATCCATAGATCTTGCCTCCATAATTACTTTATTAATTTTACATACCCTATGATACATCAATATAAACGATGATAGTAGTGAATCACTATTAAGTATTTCAGATGTTTTTTAAAAGAAGACAATAAAAACTGCCAATCAAGTGGTTCCTTAATTGACAGTCTATATTTTAAAAGGAAATTAAATACCTTTACCAATGCCAAATCCGAAGTAAAGTATAGCAATAAAGATTACTAATACAATTCTGTAAATGGCAAATGGAATTAATTTGATTTTGTTAATTAGATGCAAGAATGTTTTGATTGCAATTAGTCCAACAGTAAATGCAGCTAAAAAGCCTAAAATATAAAAAGGTATATCAGCAATCTGAATATCTTGATAATGTTTTAATAAAGATAAACCACTAGCTGCTAACATAATTGGAACAGCCATAATAAATGTGAAGTCCGATGCTGCTTTATGATTTAATTTCATTAATACCCCAGTTGAAATTGTTGAGCCTGAACGGCTGAAACCAGGCCACATAGCTACTGCTTGAGAAATACCAATTACAAATGCTTGGAAATAACTGATTTGATCTACTGTTTGTGGGTTTTTAACTTTAGCTGAGTATTTATCAGCAATAATCATATAGATAGCACCTACGAATAAGCCAATCATAACAGTTGGCACACTAAATAAATGTTCTTCGATGAAATCATCAAATAGTAAGCCTAAAATACCTGCTGGCACCATACCCACTAATACATGTAATAAATTTAAACGTCTTGGCTTTGAACGTCTTTGTTGATCGTTATCTCCTTCAACATGTTTGTGTTTACCAATATGTAAAATCTCTAAGAAGCGTTCGCGGAACACCCATGCTGCTGCAAAGACGGATCCTAATTGGATGACGATTTTAAATGTAAATGCTGACTGAGAACCTAAAAATTCAGATGATTTTAACCACATATCATCAACTAGGATCATATGTCCAGTAGAGGAAACAGGTGCAAATTCTGTTAATCCTTCGACGACCCCTAAGATAATACCTTTTATTAATTCAATGATAAACATAATGTACCCACTTTCATTACTCAATTTAATTTATTTAAATATCAAAATTACCATATCATGATAGCATATTCATTTAAAGACATGCTAGTTATAGTTATAATACTAGACTAAAGATGTATATATTCATTTTCTTTTACATGTAAAACTACAATATTTTATTGAGCTATTTAATTTGATTTTAAGGAAAACCTTTTATAATAGGTTTAGGTGATATAATTGTGAAAAAATTAACAACATTACTGTTTCAATATAAAATTTTTCCGGTACTCATGTTCTTGGTCAGTACTGGTCTCGGCATACTCGTTATAACGCAAAATATTTTAATAGCAGATTTTTTAGATAAAATTATAAGACATCAATTTCAAGGTTTATGGATTGTATTATTTATTTTATTAGGTGTTTTACTTTTAAGAGCAACTGTGCAATTTCTAAATCAATGGTTAGGTGATACATTAGCATTTAAAGTTAAGCATATGCTTAGACAGCGGGTTATTTATAAAAATAATGGTCATCCAATCGGTGAACAAATGACTATACTCACAGAAAACATTGATGGTTTAGCACCTTTTTATAAGAGTTATTTGCCTCAAGTGTTCAAATCAATGATGGTTCCGCTCATCATAATCATTGCAATGTTTTTCATCCATTTCAATACCGCATTAATTATGTTAATAACTGCACCATTTATTCCTTTGTTTTATATTATTTTCGGTTTGAAAACGCGAGATGAGTCAAAAGATCAAATGACTTATTTGAATCAATTTAGTCAACGGTTTTTAAATATTGCTAAAGGTTTAGTGACGTTAAAGCTATTTAATCGTACAGAGCAAACAGAGAAGCATATTTACGACGATAGTACTCAGTTTAGAACTTTAACAATGCGCATTTTACGCAGTGCTTTTTTATCGGGATTAATGCTCGAATTTATAAGTATGTTAGGTATTGGATTGGTTGCATTGGAAGCAACGCTAAGCTTAGTAGTATTTCATAATATTGATTTTAAAACTGCGGCAATTGCGATTATTTTAGCGCCTGAATTTTATAATGCAATTAAGGACTTAGGGCAAGCGTTCCATACTGGAAAACAAAGTGAAGGTGCCAGTGACGTTGTGTTTGAGTTTTTAGAACAACCGAACTATAATAATGAATTTCTATTAAAGTATGAGGAAAACCAAAAGCCATTTATTCAGTTAACAGACATATCATTTCGATATGATGATTCTGATAGATTGGTATTAAATGATTTAAATTTGGAAATATTTAAAGGTGATCAAATTGCACTTGTAGGTCCAAGCGGGGCAGGTAAATCCACTTTGACACATCTTATTGCAGGTGTTTATCAGCCAACAATAGGTACTATAAGTACAAACCAGCGTGATTTAAATATAGGAATACTTAGTCAACAGCCATATATTTTCAGTGCTTCTATAAAAGAGAATATTACGATGTTTAAAGATATAGAAAATAATACTATTGAAGAAGTGCTAGACGAAGTAGGTTTATTAGACAAAGTGCAATCTTTCACAAAAGGCATTAACACAATAATAGGTGAAGGAGGCGAAATGTTATCTGGTGGACAGATGAGACGCATAGAACTTTGCCGTCTTTTAGTTATGAAGCCAGATCTCGTTATATTTGATGAGCCTGCAACTGGTTTAGATATTCAAACAGAACACATGATTCAGAACGTTCTGTTTCAACATTTTAAAGATACAACGATGATTGTCATTGCACATAGAGATAATACAATTCGCCATTTACAACGACGCTTGTATATAGAAAATGGAAGACTGATTGCTGATGATCGCAATATTTCAGTAAATATAACAGAAAATGGTGATGACTTATGAAAACACGACTAAAATTTCAAGTAGATAAGGATTTATTGTTAGCTATAGTTGTTGGTGTTTGTGGAAGTTTAGTTGCGCTCGCCATGTTTTTCTTAAGTGGTTATATGGTGACACAAAGTGCACTTGGTGCGCCACTATACGCTCTGATGATTTTAGTCGTTACAGTAAAATTGTTTGGGTTTTTAAGAGCTATTACTCGATACGTAGAGCGCCTTATTTCTCATAAAGCTACATTTACAATGCTACGTGATATTCGGGTACAGTTTTTCGGTAAATTAGTAAATGTCATTCCTAATGTTTACCGTAAACTGAGTTCTAGTGATTTAATTTCACGTATGATTAGTCGTGTTGAGGCATTACAAAATATATATTTACGTGTTTATTATCCACCAGTCGTTATCGGTTTGACAGCGCTAGTTACAGTAATAGTTTTGGCGTTCATTTCAATCAGCCATGCGCTATTGATTATGGTTAGCATGTTGTTTACTTTACTCGTTGTTCCTTGGTTAAGCTCAAAAAAAGCACGTACTTTAAAGAAACATGCAGCTAATGAACAGGCCCGATTTTTAAATCATTTTTATGATTATAAAGCTGGTATGGATGAACTACGTCGATTTAATCAAATTAATCATTATCGAGATAATTTGATGGCTAAATTAAATCATTTTGATAAATTACAACTTAAAGAGCAACGCTTTTTAACGATTTATGATTTTATATTAAATATTATTGCTATGCTTTCGATTTTTGGTAGTTTAGTTCTAGGATTAATTCAAATTAATGCAGGCCAACTAAATATTATTTATATGACGAGTATAGTTTTAATGGTCTTAACTTTATTTGAACAAGCTGTACCAATGACAAATGTCGCGTATTATAAAGCGGATACTGACCAAGCATTGCATGATATTAATGAAGTGATATCTGTACCTTCTACTAATGGAAAAAACCGTCTTAATGATAAGTATGATGCAACGAACATTTATGAAGTTAAGGACGCTAGTTTTAAGTATTGGAACCAGCAAACGTATGTGTTGTCGGATATTAATTTTAATGTTAATAGAGGCGAAAAGATTGCGATTGTGGGGCCTTCTGGTTCAGGAAAAAGTACATTACTACAAATTATGGCTGGGTTATATCAATTAGATAGTGGCTCTATTCGTTTCGAAAATATGGATATGTTTGAAATAGATGACAAAGATAAGTTTGAATCGTTAAATGTCTTGCTACAATCTCAACAATTATTTGATGGTACAATACGTCAAAATTTATTTACCGATGAAAGAGATGAAGCAGTGCAAGCAATATTTAAGCAATTAGATTTAGAACATTTGGCACTAGAACGTCAAATTGACTTAGATGGTCATACATTATCTGGCGGAGAAATTCAGCGTTTAGCGATTGCGAGGATGTTATTAAAAGATACTGCATCAACATGGATTTTAGATGAACCAACAACTGCATTAGATAAACAAAATAGTTTAAAAGTTATGGATTTAATTGAAGCACATGCAGAAACATTAATTGTTGCTACACACGATTTAACTTTATTGTCACGTTTTGAGACCATCATTGTGATGATAAATGGTAAAATAGTTGAAAAGGGAAACTATCAACAATTACTCGCTAATCAAGGTGCTTTATGGAATATGATTCAATATAATGCATAAAAAAACTGCTTGATAGGCTAAGAAACCTTTCAAGCAGTTTTTTAACTAACAAGCTTACGCGTGCTAATTGTTTTTCTATTCTTAATAAATTCTAAACATTACTTTAATTGTCATGACAAAAGTTAATTATTTTTCCTTTGTTTCATCAAATGCATGAATGACTTTACCTAATAAGCGATTAAGTTCTTTAACTTCATCTTGAGATAAAGAAGAAGCTGAAGCGACTTTGTCAGATGCATTACTTAATTCTGGTCTAATAGTTTCACTTTTGTCAGTCAAGTGAATAAATACTTCACGTTGATCGACTTCGGAACGTTCACGCTTAATTAAGTCTACTTGTTCCATTCGTTTTAATAATGGTGATACTGTACCAGTATCGAGTGCTAATTCAGTTACGACTTTCTTGACGTTTACAGGAGATTCATCCCATAAAATTGTTAAGACAAGAAATTGTGGGTATGTTAGATTGTACTTCTTAAAAACTTTGTTAGAGTAGTAGCGATTAACTTGTCTTTGAGCATTGTACAAACTAAAGCATAGCTGTTCTTTTAAATTATGTTGATCAGACATTAAAGTTCTCCTCCAGACATACTATCCGTTTTTTTCTCTTTTCGGATTGGTAATCATTAAAAAGTTGATTGTTTATTAATTCACAACTTTCTTTGATTCAATGCCATGCTAAAATTAAAGTATGTTTAAAGTTTAGAAGATATTTTTGATTAAATCAAGCAAAAAGATAATTTAATATATATGTTATCATTTTTAAAAATAACTGTAATAGAAAAGAGAATATAAAATGAAAAATAATAAAGATGAAAAAATAAGAATATCCATAATTAACGGATTTTTGGGTAGTGGTAAAACCACGTTACTGACACATTATATTAGTGAATTATTAAAAAATGATGAGAAAATTAAAATCATCATGAATGAATTCGGTACTTTTGATATTGATAGCAATAGTATTTCAAATGAAATTGAAGTCCATTCATTGATTAATGGTTGTGTTTGTTGCGATCTTAAACAAGAACTTGTCTATGAACTAAAAGCCATTGCTTTAAAAGGGGACGTTAATCATGTCATCATAGAAGCGACAGGCATTGCGCATCCTTTGGAATTACTAGTTGCATGTCAAGATCCGCAAATCGTTAATTTCTTTGAAAAGCCGATTATTTATGGTGTATTAGATGCGACTCGATTTTTAGAACGTCATCAATATACCGAAAATACAGTTTCGCTGATGGAAGATCAGTTGAAACTAAGTGACATGATTATTATTAATAAAATTGATCTTATAACTGATGACAGTCTTGAGAAAATTGATAAGCAATTAGGTATGATTTGTGCAAGTATTCCAACTTATAAAACAACCTATGGAAAAGTTTCGTTGGAAGAATTGGACTTAACTGTTAAAGACAGAGAGATATCGTCTCATCATCACCATCATCATGGGATTAAAAGTATGACTTACACGTTTACAGGTCCGATTGATCGTCAATTGTTTTATCAATTTATAATGAAATTACCGGAATCTGTTCTACGTTTGAAAGGTTATGTGTCATTTAGAGATCAACCAAATGCAATTTATGAATTTCAATATGCATATGGTTTACCAGACTATGGAATAATTGGCATGCAATTACCATTAACGATTGTTATTATTGGTGAAACTTTAGATACAAATCACATACGTAATCAATTGGATATGCTACAATTTACGTAAATCAGAAAATGTGTTGTTTCAATTTAACGGAAATAGCACATTAATTTCTTAATACTTTTATTGTGAATATTTTGTGACATTGAGGGATGGAGTGGATGAGATATGGAACAAATAATGATTAATCACTATGTTCATTTTTCTAGGCTTGTACAAGGTTTTTGGCGTGCAAATGAATGGAAGATGACTGCGAAAGAGTTAAATTATTTTATAAATGAATTAGTTGAACGTGGAATTACAACGATGGATCATGCTGATATTTATGGGGATTATCAATGTGAATCACTGTTTGGTAATGCTTTGGATTTATCACCCGAATTAAGAAATAAAATTCAAATTGTTACGAAATGTGGTATCATTTTGCCTTCTAAGCAATTTGATTTTACAAATGGACATCGTTATGATTTGAGTAGTAAGCACATCGTGAAATCTGTTGAACAGTCATTAATCAATTTGAATGTAGATTATTTAGATAGTCTACTCATTCATCGTCCTTCACCATTGATGGATCCAGAACAAGTTGCTGATGCATTAACTAAACTTGTTAAACAAGGTAAGTTGAAGTCATTCGGGGTGTCGAATTTTAATCATTCACAATACCAATTGTTAAATCAATATATTATGAAAGAAAGACTACATATTAGCATCAATCAATTAGAATTATCGCCATATCACGTTGATAGTTTACAAGATGGAACAATGGATTCAATGTATCAAAACCATGTTCAAATTATGGCTTGGAGTCCTTTTGCAGGCGGTAAAATTTTCGACAAGGAAGATATTAAAGCGCAACGTATTATGAAAGTTGTTCAATCAATAGCTGACAAATATGGTGTGAGTGACACAGCTGTGATGATAGCATGGTTAGTAAAAATACCGCATAGTATCATGCCGATACTTGGAACAAGTCAGTTAAAGCGTATTGATCAAGCAATCGAAGGGCTACAACTTAATTTAGATGATCAGTCGTGGTTTGACATTTACACCGCTATTATCGGACAAGATATTCCGTAAACTTATTTACTTTTAAATCATAAAGGAGCATATCATGACAAACGAAGATAAACGTTTCGAACAATTAAGATTTGAACGCAAATTTATAGTTATTCCGTATTTAATTTATGCAGTCATTGTATTACTATTAAATATTTTCTATTCGGATTTGAAAATAACAATGACATTATTCGGACTTTTCTTTGCGTATAATGTAGTCATTTTGTTCATAGCATTTATTAAACATTATAAACGCACATTGTTACTAAGTCTTATATTAACAGTGCTTAGTGGCGCGGCATTCTTTGGAATTATTTATGTTTATGGCATTAATCATTTTTAAATATTAAAAAGAGACTATCTACAATAATCTCATTTGCATTTTATCTAACTAAGTTTAACTTTTGCTTAGAAAAATGGTGCTATGAGGATATTCAGTAGATAGTTTTTTTATGATCTAATATTTAAACTTAGATATCGTTTTGTAATTAACCGAGATAACTCATCACCTAGCAATATTATTTACAAAATATTTCGATAAAATTGTGTATTTTGCATAAATTAAAAATGTATGTTTTAAAAAATTGTTATAATTAAATTAAGATTAAACAAAGGGGTGACTGTTATGTCAGAAGAAAAACATGTAGTTGAACATGAACAACAAAAGAAAGAAAAGACAAAAAAGCAATACAAGCCATTTTGGATTGTCATGAGTTTTATAATACTTATAGTTGTACTATTACTCCCGGCACCTTCAAGTCTGCCGATAATGGCTAAGGCAGTACTAGCTATTTTAGCTTTTGCAGTTATTATGTGGGTAACGGAAGCTGTATCATATCCGGTGTCAGCAACTTTAATTATCGGCTTAATGATATTACTTTTAGGATTTAGCCCGGTTCAAAATTTAGGGGAGAAGCTAGGTAATCCGAAAAGTGGCAGTGCTGTTTTAGCTGGAAGTGACCTTCTAGGAACTAATCATGCATTATCATTAGCGTTTAGTGGATTTGCAACTTCAGCTGTAGCTCTCGTTGCAGCCGCATTATTTTTGGCTGCTGCTATGCAAGAAACGAATTTGCATAAAAGACTAGCTCTTTTAGTGTTATCAATTGTTGGTAATAAAACTAGAAATATAGTTATTGGAGCAATTATCGTTTCAATTGTACTTGCATTTTTCGTTCCTTCTGCAACAGCTAGAGCAGGGGCAGTTGTACCAATCTTGCTGGGTATGATTGCGGCATTTAAAGTTTCCAAAGATAGCAAGTTAGCGTCTTTATTAATAATTACTTCAGTACAAGCTGTGTCAATTTGGAATATTGGTATCAAAACGGCGGCAGCACAAAATATCGTAGCGATTAATTTTATAAACCATCAATTAGGATTTGATGTTTCATGGGGCGAGTGGTTCTTATATGCAGCGCCTTGGTCCATAGTTATGTCCATAGCTTTATATTTCATCATGATTAAAGTGATGCCTCCAGAAATTAATACAATAGAAGGTGGTAAAGATTTAATAAAAGAAGAATTGCATAAACTTGGCCCCGTTAGCGCACGTGAATGGCGCTTAATTGTTATATCGATGTTATTATTACTGTTTTGGTCAACTGAAAAAGTATTACATCCGATTGACTCTGCATCCATTACTATTATTGCTTTAGGTGTTATGTTAATGCCGAAAATTGGTGTCATGACATGGAAACATGTTGAAAATAAAATACCATGGGGAACAATTATCGTGTTTGGTGTAGGTATTTCACTAGGTAACGTTCTTTTGAAAACAGGTGCAGCTCAATGGTTAAGTGATCAAACTTTTGGTGTTTTAGGTTTAAAACATTTACCTATTATCGCGACAATTGCACTTATCACGCTTTTTAATATATTGATTCATTTGGGCTTTGCGAGTGCAACAAGTTTATCATCAGCGTTAATACCTGTTTTTATTTCGCTAACCTCTACGTTACACTTAGGAGACCAGTCTATAGGATTTGTTTTAATTCAACAATTTGTTATTAGTTTTGGTTTCTTATTACCTGTTAGTGCACCTCAAAATATGTTGGCTTATGGCACTGGTACTTTTACGGTTAAAGATTTCTTGAAGGCAGGTATACCATTGACAATTGTAGGGTATATTCTAGTGATAGTTTTTAGTATGACTTATTGGAAATGGTTAGGTTTACTTTAATTAAAAATATAAATAAGAATCTAGGTTATTTTAAAGTGACAAAAAGCTTAATAAAATAAAAAGATAATTGAAGGGTGTTTTGTTTATGGCAATTGCTGTGTTATTAAATCGAATGTTTCGAATGGAACACAATCCATTATTTGAATATATTTATCAACAAAAAGAAGACATTGATGCATGTTATTTTATCATTCCGGAAGAGGACATGTCTTCAGCTTCTGATTTGAAAGCACAGTTTTATCGCGGTACTTTGCAGCGCTTTTACCAATCGTTGCACGCAGAAAAGCTCACACCTTATGTCATGTCTTATGACGATATCATTTCATTTTGTAAAGAAAACAATATATCTGAAGTAGTGATTGCGGGTGATATTATGAGTTATCATCTTGAAGAATATGATATTTTACATCAACGTTCTTTATTCAATGAAGCACGTATTGCCGTTACTTTAATACGTGGGAATCATTACTTTAAAGCGAGTAAAACAATGAATCAACAAGGGGAGCCATACAAAGTTTTTACTAGTTTCTATAAAAAATGGCGACCTTACTTGAGGCATAGAGACGTATATCACTATGATTTAAAATCATTCGAAGACTTTGTCATTGCATCACCTGATGATTTAGTGTTTGATGACATAGCGTTTGGATCCTCACAAATAATTGAACAGAATAAATGGCAACATTTTTTAGATCAAGATATACAGAATTACGAAAGCGGAAGAGACTATTTACCTGAAGTGTTAACAAGTCAGCTAAGTGTTGCTTTAGCATATGGATTATTAGATATTATTGAAATTTTTAATGATTTATTGGCGCGTTATGATCAAGATGAGGCAAACTATGAAGCATTTATACGTGAACTCATTTTTAGAGAATTTTATTATGTGTTAATGACACAGTATCCAGAAACCTCATACCAAGCTTTCAAACCTAAATATCGACAGATAAAATGGTCGCAAAATGAAACGGATTTTAATGTATGGTGCGAAGGGCAAACAGGATTTCCAATCATTGATGCAGCAATAATGGAATTGACACAAACTGGTTTTATGCATAATCGAATGAGAATGGTTGTGTCGCAATTTTTAACCAAAGATTTATTTATAGATTGGACATGGGGAGAAAAATTCTTTAGAAAGCACCTTATTGACTATGATGCAGCATCAAATATTCATGGATGGCAATGGTCTGCTTCTACAGGTACGGATGCAGTACCGTATTTTAGAATGTTTAATCCAATAAGACAGAGTGAACGCTTTGATGCTAAAGCTTTGTATATCAAAACATATCTTCCGATTTTTAATCAAATTGATGCAAAATATTTGCATGATACACAACGCAATGAGTCCAACCTTTTTGAACAGGGGATTGAATTAGGTCGTCATTATCCAAGACAAATGGTAGATCATCAAGAAAAACGTACACAAGTTTTAGCTACATTTAAAGCGCTAGACTAATTCGGCTCAATTGATAGATCAGGCATGAGTAAAATCTGGAGCAGAATATAAAGTTCTTAAGCAATATAAACAAGCCAATTTCTATTATTGATGTGATAGAAATTGGCTTTCCTCAAATATATAAGTTGTATTTAGTTTTCTTATTAATTTGATGTTATCTTAGTATGTCCGTAAATAAAGTGAGGTATAGTACGACATACTCTAAAAACGTAGCGAGATAAATATATTTCAATCTAACTTTTATGTTTTGAGGCACTTGCCATTTAGGATATTGTCGTTCGTAATACGACACTTGTTGTATAAATACACCTAGTCCAAATGGCAGCATCATGAGTAAGATACTTCTTAAATAACTTAAACCAATATCATGCCATATGTGTCCAATAATCAATTGAAAGCCAATGATAGATATTATTAAAACGATTATATTTATTGTCACTTGTTCAAACGCACTCCTTTTCCAAATAATAGAATTGCTGCTTGCATCACAACCATAAAACATACAAACATAGCAGTTTTAAGCGTTAGACTTTCTAGAATGTGATTTAAAACATGTAAGGGCTCATTAAAGAAATAAACGGAATGTAAGCGTAAGAAACGACCAATATAAATTCCGAATCCATTTAAAAACATTAGCACGACAACAATTAATCTATTAAGCCAACGGTGAGAAGTCAATGTTAGTATTTCAAAATAGATTAAAATCATCACATAAACCGCTAAGAAGACACCAAGCAGTAAATAGGTAAAGTATTTCCACTCACTTAAATTTAGTCCTGCGTAAAAGTTGAATTGAAATTGGTTCAAATGGATTAAATCAGTTACCATATAAAATGTATTTGGTAAAAGTAACACAAATATAAAACTATATATGATAAAGAGTGGCCATTCATACTTTTTATTCGGTTTGAATAATCGTAATAATAGACTAAGCTCAAAAGGTATATATGCTAAAAACAAATTTAAAGTCATAAATTGAAAAATTTTAGTCTCAAAAAGGGAGACGATAAATAAAATTAAAAAGTAAATTCTAGCGATATATCGAGATTGCATCAATAATAAACACTACTTTCTAATGAAAAAGTTATTCATTCAAATGTGATAGTTATAAACGCATTCAATTCCTAATTAAAAATTTAATTTAACTCGTTGAAGTATATTAATAAACGAGAATGCATTTATGATTAAGCACTTATGATAACTTGTAATAAAATTTGATTCAACTAAAAAGTAAAGTGCTATTGAGGATCAAGTAAATTTAAACCGACTGCATCTTTGAATGAACGTTGAATGTCCAAATCAGTTACAGTAAGAATGATTTCAGCAGTTGCAGAAACAATTGCTTTAGCGAGATGTCCGCTAAAAGTTTCATATGATTGAGTACCGAAAGTAGCATGCAAATGTGCAAAATGACCATTGTCTAGACGAGAAATATTACCTAATAAGCTCGTCAATTCCAGTAGCTCAGTAATATGTTTTTCTTCGTATTGTTTCGTTGTTAAATTGAAAAATTTTAATACAACGTCATCACATGCACCAATGCCGCTGACAGATGTAAATGTTAAGTCTTGGTCATCTGCAAAGGTTGTTATACATTCAACGATATCTTCTCCTTTTTCCAACACTAGTAGTATAGTATGATTACTTTTTTGCAATTTCATATGATCAATCCCCTTTATTTTAATATGTCATTAATTATACAATTAAATGGAAAATAGTGATAATTACAAAGAAAAAATATTGTCAAATGTAGCAATGTTGTAATACAATATAGAAACTTTTTACGAATATTTAGCATGAATTGCAATCTGTCGTGGAAAAGAAGAATAACAGCTTTAAGCATGACATGGAGAAAAAAGAGGTGAGCATATGAATAAACAGATTTTTGTCTTATATTTTAATATTTTCTTGATTTTTTTAGGTATCGGTTTAGTAATACCAGTCTTGCCTGTTTATTTAAAAGATTTGGGATTAACTGGTAGTGATTTAGGATTACTAGTTGCTGCTTTTGCGTTATCTCAAATGATTATATCGCCGTTTGGTGGTACGCTAGCTGACAAATTAGGGAAGAAATTAATTATATGTATAGGATTAATTTTGTTTTCAGTGTCAGAATTTATGTTTGCAGTTGGCCACAATTTTTCGGTATTGATGTTATCGAGAGTGATTGGTGGTATGAGTGCTGGTATGGTAATGCCTGGTGTGACAGGTTTAATAGCTGACATTTCACCAAGCCATCAAAAAGCAAAAAACTTTGGCTACATGTCAGCGATTATCAATTCTGGATTCATTTTAGGACCAGGGATTGGTGGATTTATGGCAGAAGTTTCACATCGTATGCCATTTTACTTTGCAGGAGCATTAGGTATTCTAGCATTTATAATGTCAATTGTATTGATTCACGATCCGAAAAAGTCTACGACAAGTGGTTTCCAAAAGTTAGAGCCACAATTGCTAACGAAAATTAACTGGAAAGTGTTTATTACACCAGTTATTTTAACACTTGTATTATCGTTTGGTTTATCTGCATTTGAAACATTGTATTCACTATACACAGCTGACAAGGTAAATTATTCACCTAAAGATATTTCGATTGCTATTACGGGTGGCGGTATATTTGGGGCACTTTTCCAAATCTATTTCTTCGATAAATTTATGAAGTATTTCTCAGAGTTAACATTTATAGCTTGGTCATTATTATATTCAGTTGTTGTCTTAATATTATTAGTTTTTGCTAATGGCTATTGGTCAATAATGTTAATCAGTTTTGTTGTCTTCATAGGTTTCGATATGATACGACCAGCCATTACAAATTATTTTTCTAATATTGCTGGAGAAAGGCAAGGCTTTGCAGGCGGATTGAACTCGACATTCACTAGTATGGGTAATTTCATAGGTCCTTTAATCGCAGGTGCGTTATTTGATGTACACATTGAAGCACCAATTTATATGGCTATAGGTGTTTCATTAGCAGGTGTTGTTATTGTTTTAATTGAAAAGCAACATAGAGCAAAATTGAAAGAACAAAATATGTAGCATAAGTATTTTGGTGTATATTGATATAAAGTAAAGCGTAATATTATGAATGATTAGCATCGTTTTTCTTATGAATTTTATTAAGAAAATTCGATGCTTTACATTTAAAAAGATTCGATTGACTAAATGTTTTACTCTTTATATTTAAATGTTATATGTAACAAAAAATGATTTTGAGTAATAAACATGTTACAAATATTACATTCTTTTTAAATTGCAATCCACATACCTAATTCATTAACGTTAATGTGTTAAGATGATAAAAAATGAGTAAGGAAATGTGGGTAAGGGGATGACAGTAAAAAATTTATTTTTAGGCTTTGTTGCTGTAATATTAACCGTTTGTTTAATTGGTTTATTAATATTAGCAACAAATGAAGATGCGCTTGCTAAGGTACATAAAACAATTAATACGCTTAACGCGATAAATGTATCAACTGAAGATACTTATAAAAAGAAAATGGATATTCTCAATATTCATACTGCTAAAGCATCTGAAGTGAATGAAAATGTGAAAAAGCAAAATCATTTTAAACATCGTGTGAATGCAAATAAATCAAATTCTTTTAACGAACAAGAGTGCCAAGTTATTGCTGATCGTTATGCAGATAAGCATATCAATGATAATTATGGTTTAGAAAGAATTTCTAAGACAAATCATGGATATAATTATGTGTATTCCAATGATAATTCAACTAGTAAGCAACATGTAAGTATTTCAAATCAAGGCATAATAACGAAATAATAGATGGAACAGTGTATTCTAATTGGATATACTGTTTTTATTTTGCAATAATTTAATTTAAAAAGGTGAATTCAACTTATAAAATGATGTAAATGTTATGTCAAAATCAACCAATCCGTAATGTATTTTAAAATGTTAATATAGTTCTGAAGAAGTATAAATGAGGTGTTGAAATGGCTAAAAATAAGAAAACGAACGCGATGCGTATGCTTGATCGTGCAAAAATTAAATACGAAGTTCATAGCTTTGAGGTACCAGAAGAACATTTATCGGGTGCAGAAGTCGCAGAACTCATACAAGCAAATGTTAAAACAGTATTTAAAACGCTTGTTCTAGAAAATACAAAACATGAACATTTTGTATTTGTTATCCCAGTAAGTGAAACTTTAGATATGAAAAAGGCAGCTGCTTTGGTTGGAGAGAAGAAATTGCAGCTTATGCCTTTAGATAATTTGAAAAATGTAACGGGATACATTCGTGGTGGGTGTTCGCCTGTTGGTATGAAAACATTGTTTCCAACAGTCGTTGACAAATCCTGTGAAAATTATAGTCATATCAGTGTGAGTGGTGGGCTTCGAACAATGCAAATCACAATAGCTGTTGAGGATTTGATTACAATAACTAAAGGCAAAATTGGAGCAGTTATCCATGAATGATTAATAACAACAAAAAGTATGGGGCAAGATTCGGAGTGTGACAGAGATGAAATTTTTATAAAATTCATTTCTGCCACACTCCTTTTTGATTGAATTAGCATTTTACGATCATAAACAGTCATTACAAATGAGTATTTGAACATAAAAATGTAATTTTATCGTCACAATTTGAGTGTTTGTGATTGTTTTTGGTAATTTATGATTGAAAAGTGAAAGCGTACTCATTATAATACAAAGTGAGATGGGGTGATGATGATAATTACTGAAAAAAGACACGAGTTAATATTAGAAGAACTTTCGCACAAAGATTTTTTGACTTTACAAGAATTAATAGATCGAACTGGTTGCAGTGCTTCAACAATACGAAGAGATTTATCTAAACTACAACAATTAGGGAAATTGCAACGTGTGCATGGTGGTGCAATGTTAAAAGAAAATCGTATGGTTGAGGCGAATTTAACTGAAAAATTAGCAACGAATCTTGATGAAAAGAAAATGATTGCTAAAATAGCAGCTAATCAAATCAACGATAATGAATGCTTATTTATCGATGCTGGTTCATCTACATTGGAGCTAATTAAATATATTCAAGCGAAAGATATCATTGTGGTAACCAATGGTTTAACACATGTAGAAGCTTTACTTAAAAAAGGTATTAAAACAATTATGCTAGGTGGTCAAGTTAAAGAAAATACACTTGCTACGATTGGTTCTAGTGCTATGGAGATATTAAGACGATATTGTTTCGATAAAGCTTTTATCGGGATGAATGGATTAGATATTGAACTTGGATTAACTACTCCCGATGAGCAAGAGGCATTAGTTAAACAAACAGCAATGTCATTAGCCAATCAATCATTTGTACTTATAGATCATTCTAAGTTTAATAAAGTATATTTTGCTCGTGTACCTTTGCTAGAAAGTACGACAATCATCACATCTGAAAAAGCATTAAATCAAGAATCGTTAAAAGAATACCAACAAAAGTATCACTTTATAGGAGGGACTTTATGATTTATACAGTGACTTTCAATCCTTCAATTGACTATGTCATTTTTACGAATGATTTTAAAATTGATGGTTTGAACAGAGCAACAGCAACATATAAATTCGCTGGGGGGAAAGGTATTAATGTCTCGCGCGTCTTAAAGACATTGGATGTTGAGTCAACTGCCTTGGGATTTGCAGGTGGATTTCCTGGGAAATTCATTATAGATACATTAAATAACAGTGCAATTCAATCGAATTTTATTGAAGTTGATGAAGATACACGTATTAATGTGAAATTAAAAACAGGACAAGAAACAGAAATCAATGCACCGGGTCCTCATATAACGTCAAGACAATTTGAACAACTGTTACAACAAATTAAAAATACAACAAGCGAAGATATAGTTATTGTTGCTGGAAGTGTACCAAGTAGTATTCCAAGCGATGCGTATGCGCAAATTGCACAAATTACAGCACAGACAGGTGCTAAATTAGTAGTCGACGCTGAAAAAGAATTGGCTGAAAGCGTTTTACCATATCATCCACTATTTATTAAACCTAATAAAGATGAATTAGAAGTGATGTTTAATACAACAGTGAACTCAGACACAGATGTTATTAAATATGGTCGTTTGTTAGTTGATAAAGGTGCGCAATCTGTTATTGTCTCGCTTGGCGGTGATGGTGCTATTTATATTGATAAAGAAATCAGTATTAAAGCAGTTAATCCACAAGGGAAAGTGGTTAATACAGTTGGCTCTGGTGATAGTACAGTTGCAGGCATGGTGGCTGGAATTGCTTCAGGTTTAACGATTGAAAAAGCATTCCAACAAGCAGTCGCATGCGGTACTGCCACGGCATTTGATGAGGACTTAGCAACACGGGACGCTATAGAAAAAATAAAATCACAAGTTACGATTAGCGTACTTGATGGGGAGTGAAAATAATGAGAGTAACAGAGTTATTAACAAAAGATACGATAGCAATGGATTTAATGGCAAATGACAAAAATGGTGTTATTGATGAGTTAGTAAATCAATTAGACAAAGCAGGTAAATTAAGTGATGTCGCGTCATTTAAGGAAGCGATTCACAATCGAGAATCACAAAGTACAACTGGTATCGGCGAAGGTATTGCTATTCCACATGCGAAAGTAGCCGCAGTTAAGTCTCCAGCTATCGCATTCGGTAAATCTAAAGAAGGTGTAGATTACCAAAGTTTAGATATGCAACCAGCTCATTTATTCTTTATGATTGCAGCGCCAGAAGGTGGCGCCCAAACACATCTAGATGCTTTAGCTAAGTTGTCTGGTATTTTAATGGATGAAAATGTACGCGAGAAATTATTACATGCTTCATCACCTGAAGAAGTACTAGCGATTATAGATGAGGCTGATGATGAAGTGACAAAAGAAGAAGAGGCAGAAGCTGAAGCACAACAAGTTGCAACTGCAGAACAATCATCTAAACAATCTAACGAGCCATATGTGTTAGCAGTAACTGCTTGTCCAACAGGTATTGCACATACGTACATGGCACGTGACGCATTGAAAAAACAAGCGGATAAGATGGGTATTAAAATTAAAGTAGAAACGAATGGTTCAAGCGGCATTAAAAACCATTTAACTGAACAAGATATTGAAAATGCAACAGGTATCATTGTTGCTGCTGATGTTCATGTTGAGACGGATCGCTTCGATGGTAAAAATGTCGTAGAAGTACCAGTAGCAGATGGTATTAAACGCCCAGAAGAATTAATTAATAAAGCATTAGATACAAGTCGTAAACCTTTTGTTGCCCGTGATGGTCAAAGAAAAGGTAACTCAAATGACAGTCAAGAAAAATTAAGCCCAGGTAAAGCATTCTATAAACACTTAATGAACGGTGTTTCTAACATGTTGCCACTTGTAATATCTGGTGGTATTTTAATGGCAATTGTATTTTTATTTGGAGCAAATTCATTTAATCCAAAAAGCTCAGAGTACAATGCGTTTGCAGAGCAGCTTTGGAACATAGGTAGTAAAAGTGCATTCGCGTTAATCATTCCAATTTTATCTGGATTCATTGCACGTAGTATTGCGGATAAACCTGGTTTCGCTTCAGGTCTTGTAGGTGGTATGTTAGCAATTTCAGGTGGTTCAGGATTTATTGGTGGTATTATTGCAGGTTTCTTAGCAGGTTACTTAACACAAGGTGTTAAAGCGATGACACGTAAGTTACCACAAGCATTAGAGGGATTAAAACCAACGTTAATTTACCCACTATTGACAGTAACAGCTACAGGCTTATTGATGATTTATGCCTTTAATCCACCAGCATCTTGGTTAAATCATTTGTTATTAGATGGATTAAACAATTTATCAGGTTCTAATATTGTATTATTAGGTTTAGTTATTGGCGCTATGATGGCGATTGATATGGGCGGTCCATTCAACAAAGCGGCATATGTTTTTGCAACAGGTGCGTTGATTGAAGGTAATGCAGCACCAATTACAGCTGCAATGATTGGTGGTATGATTCCACCGTTAGCAATTGCGACAGCGATGTTAATTTTCAGACGTAAATTTACAAAAGAACAACGTGGTTCAATTATCCCTAACTATGTGATGGGTATGTCCTTTATTACAGAAGGTGCGATTCCATTTGCAGCTGCCGATCCATTACGTGTTATTCCTTCAATGATGATTGGTTCAGGTATAGGTGGCGCAATTGCTTTAGGCTTAGGTTCTCGAATTACTGCGCCACATGGTGGTATTATTGTAATTGTTGGTACTGATGGTGCACACTTACTTCAAACTCTTATTGCACTTCTAGTTGGTACATTAGTTTCAGCATTAATTTACGGTTTAATCAAACCCAAGTTAACTGAAACAGAAATCGAAGCTTCAAAATCAATGGACGAGTAGTTTTAATGATGTAAAATGATTGTTAGCAAAGAGCTTCATATTAAGTTGTAAGTTCAATGAATATATGTTAGTTTTATACATCGTGTTAACGGTAGCTTATACAAAGCTGTAAAAACACTTTCTATTAATTCAGTTTTTATGAATTGATATGAAGGTGTTTTTATTTTTAGATAAATGAATGAAGAAATAGACACCACAAATGTATAGACTTTTTTAATATTTTGCAAAAAGTTATGCCAAACGAAGCAGATATAGTAAAATATGAGTGTCTTAAAGTGAAAATTTATAAATAAAGAAGGGTTTATACGTGTCAGAATTAATTATATATAACGGCAAAGTTTATACTGAAGATGGCAAAATCGATAATGGTTACATTCATGTGAAAGATGGACAGATTGTTGCAATTGGAGAAGGGGATGATAAAGCAGCAATTGATAATGATACGACAAATAAAATTCAAGTGATTGATGCTAAAGGTCATCATGTATTACCAGGTTTTATTGATATACATATTCATGGTGGTTATGGTCAAGATGCAATGGATGGGTCATACGATGGCTTAAAATATCTATCCGAAAATTTGTTATCTGAAGGGACGACATCATACTTGGCCACTACAATGACGCAATCTACTGATAAAATAGATAAAGCACTTACAAATATTGCTAAATATGAAGCGGAGCAAGATGTTCACAATGCAGCGGAAATTGTAGGTATACATTTAGAAGGACCATTTATATCTGAAAATAAAGTTGGTGCTCAACATCCGCAATACGTTGTACGCCCATTTATCGATAAAATTAAACATTTTCAAGAGACTGCTAACAGATTAATAAAGATTATGACGTTTGCACCTGAAGTTGAAGGTGCAAAAGAAGCGCTTGAAACGTATAAAGATGACATTATTTTTTCAATTGGTCATACAGTGGCAACATACGAAGAAGCAGTCGAAGCTGTTGAGCGAGGAGCTAAACATGTCACGCATTTATATAATGCAGCGACGCCATTCCAGCATAGAGAACCAGGTGTTTTTGGAGCAGCATGGTTGAATGATGCTCTACATACCGAAATGATTGTTGATGGCACACATTCTCATCCGGCATCGGTTGCTATTGCTTACCGTATGAAAGGTAATGAACGTTTTTATTTAATTACCGATGCAATGCGTGCAAAAGGTATGCCTGAAGGAGAATATGATTTGGGTGGACAAAAAGTAACTGTTCAATCGCAACAAGCACGTCTTGCAAATGGTGCGCTTGCTGGTAGTATTTTAAAAATGAATCATGGGTTACGTAACTTAATATCATTTACAGGTGATACATTAGATCATTTATGGCGAGTAACAAGTTTAAATCAAGCCATTGCATTAGGTATCGATGATAGAAAAGGTAGTATTAAAGTAAATAAGGATGCAGATCTTGTTATTCTAGATGATGATATGAATGTAAAATCTACAATAAAACAAGGTAAGGTTCACACATTTAGCTAATAAATAATCATAATTAAATGTATGCAATAGATTTAATCTGTTAACATAAGCACTTTATATTATGATAAAATAGAAGCAATAACATTTTTTTCTGGGGGTGTCTAAATGGGAAGGCGATAACATGTAGTTGTAATTTAAGTCATAGTGATAAATTTGAATGCGTGTTACCCATGAGTGACACATATAACATGGAGGTGAATCCCTAGAAATAGGGAATTAATTGGAAACTTCGACCATAATTAGTTTGATTATATTTATTCTATTAATTGCATTAACCACTGTATTTGTTGGTTCAGAATTTGCATTAGTAAAAATTAGAGCAACAAGAATTGAACAGCTAGCAGATGAAGGAAATAAACCTGCTAAAATAGTAAAAAAGATGATTGCTAATCTAGATTATTATCTTTCTGCTTGTCAGTTAGGTATAACAGTAACATCTTTAGGGTTAGGTTGGCTTGGTGAACCAACGTTTGAAAAGCTATTACACCCAATATTTGAAGCAATCAATTTACCAACTGCATTAACGACGACGATTTCGTTTGCAGTGTCATTTATAATCGTTACGTATTTGCATGTAGTACTTGGTGAATTAGCGCCTAAATCTATAGCGATTCAACATACTGAAAAGCTTGCTTTAGTATATGCAAGACCATTGTTCTATTTCGGTAACATTATGAAACCATTGATTTGGCTGATGAATGGTTCTGCACGTGTTATTATTAGAATGTTTGGTGTAAATCCTGATGCCCAAACTGATGCAATGTCAGAAGAAGAAATCAAAATTATTATTAACAATAGTTATAATGGTGGAGAAATCAACCAAACTGAATTGGCATATATGCAAAATATCTTTTCATTCGATGAAAGACATGCAAAAGATATAATGGTACCTAGAACTCAAATGATTACACTAAATGAACCTTTTAATGTAGACGAATTACTAGAAACAATAAAAGAACATCAATTTACGCGTTATCCAATTACTGATGATGGTGATAAAGACCACATTAAAGGATTTATTAACGTCAAAGAATTTTTAACTGAATACGCTTCTGGAAAAACGATTAAAATAGCAAACTATATACATGAGTTGCCAATGATTTCAGAGACAACACGTATCAGTGATGCATTAATTAGAATGCAACGTGAACATGTACATATGAGTCTTATTATAGATGAATATGGTGGAACGGCAGGTATTTTAACGATGGAAGATATTTTAGAAGAAATCGTTGGAGAAATTCGTGATGAATTTGATGATGATGAAGTGAATGATATCGTTAAAATTGATAATAAGACATTCCAAGTAAATGGCAGAGTACTATTGGATGATTTAACTGAAGAGTTCGGTATAGAATTTGATGACTCTGAGGATATTGATACGATAGGTGGATGGTTACAATCTCGTAATACCAATTTACAAAAAGATGATTACGTGGATACAACTTATGATCGCTGGGTTGTTTCAGAAATCGATAACCACCAAATTATTTGGGTGATATTAAACTATGAATTTAATGAAGCGAGACCTACTATCGGACAGTCTGATGAAGATGAAAAATCAGAATAGATATTAATATATAAACCAACTAAGAATGATTTAATTCATTTTTGGTTGGTTATTTTTTTGACTAAAATTAATGAAAAGTGAAAATAGTATTGGAACTCAATATCTTTAATGATTTAATGAATATTTTTTATTGAAAGCGATAATTCGTATTAATTGAGTTTGTTGAAAAATTTAGGGTAATGTAAAGATATAAAAGATACAAAGATTGGAGAGGTATAAAGATGTTGAATGAGATACAAATATTAAATAATGGATACCCGATGCCTTCAGTTGGGTTAGGTGTTTATAAAATCTCTGACGAAGATATGACTAAAGTTGTAAATGCTGCAATTGACGCAGGGTATAGAGCGTTTGATACAGCATACTTTTATGATAATGAGGCTTCACTAGGACGAGCATTAAAGGATAATGGCGTCGATAGAGAAGATTTGTTTATAACAACGAAGTTATGGAATGACTATCAAGGTTATGAAAAAACATTCGAATATTTCAACAAATCGATTAAAAATTTACAAACTGATTATCTTGATTTATTTCTAATACATTGGCCTTGTGAAGCAGATGGTCTATTTTTAGAAACATATAAAGCTATGGAAGAACTTTACGAGCAAGGTAAGGTAAAAGCAATAGGTGTATGTAATTTTAATGTTCATCATCTAGAAAAATTAATGGCTCAATCAAGTATCAAACCAATGGTGAATCAAATTGAGGTACATCCATATTTTAACCAACAAGAATTACAAGAATTTTGTGATCGTCACGATATTAAAGTGACTGCATGGATGCCTTTGATGAGAAATAGAGGACTACTAGACAACCCTGTCATTGTTAAAATTGCTGAAAAATATCATAAAACACCAGCACAAGTTGTATTACGTTGGCATTTAGCACACAATAGAATTATTATTCCAAAATCTCAGACACCTAAACGCATTCAAGAAAATATAGATATTTTAGATTTTAATTTAGAATTAACAGAAGTAGCTGAAATTGATGCTTTAAATAGAAATGCAAGACAAGGTAAAAATCCAGATGATGTGAAAATTGGGGATTTAAAATAACTGGATGTTAAATTTTACGTTTATGAATGCCTTTTAATGTGTACATTAAAATAAATGAGTTGGTTTTTACTATTTGATAAAACAATACTCAGGTACATTCAAAATCTTTTAAATAAAAAGGATGGACATAGATGAAAATTAGAGTCGTCATTCCTTGTTTTAATGAAGGGGAAGTCATTACACAAACACATCAACAATTAACTGAAATACTTTCACAAGATAGTAGTGTGAAAGGCTATGATTATAATATGCTTTTCATAGATGATGGTAGTACGGATACCACTATAGATGAAATGCAACATCTTGCCACAATAGATAGGCATGTCAGCTTTATTTCTTTTAGTAGAAATTTTGGAAAAGAAGCAGCTATGATTGCAGGTTACCAGCATAGTACTGAATTTGATGCAGTCATCATGATAGATTGTGATTTGCAACATCCACCTGAATATATTCCGAAAATGGTTGAAGGTTTTATGGAAGGCTATGATCAAGTGATTGCAAAGCGTGATAGAAGTGGTGAAAATTTTAGTCGCAAAACATTAAGCCATTTGTATTATAAGTTAGTTAATTGCTTTGTAGAAGAAGTACAATTTGATGATGGTGTTGGCGATTTTAGACTTTTAAGCCAAAGAGCTGTTAAATCCATTGCATCACTTGAAGAATATAATCGATTTTCAAAAGGGTTATTTGAATGGATAGGCTATAATACTAAAGTGTTTACGTATCAAAATGTTGAGAGACAAAAAGGAGAATCTAAGTGGTCCTTTAAAAAGTTATTTAATTATGGTATTGATGGATTGATTTCCTTTAATAGTAAACCTTTGAGAATGATGATTTATCTTGGCTTGTTTATCTTTTCAATAAGCGTGCTATATATTATCTATTTATTCATCAATATTATGATATCTGGTGTTAATATTCCGGGATATTTTTCAACGATTGCAGCTATTTTATTATTAGGCGGCATACAGTTAATTTCAATTGGTGTTGTAGGTGAATATATTGGCAGGATATATTATGAAGTTAAGGCACGTCCTAAATATATTATTCAAGCTACAAATCTTTCAAGTATTGAAAATGATGAGAAGGATACCCATAAAGTTTATTCTAAATAAACAAAAAAAGAAGCCCTCATTAATGGGAGCTTCTTTTTAGTCTTTGCATTTTATTTTATAAATAAATCGGATTATGACGTAATGTCTAATTTGTGTAATGTTACAGTCATCGTAGTTCCTACATCTATATCACTGCTTACACTGATTTTTGCGTTATTTTGTTGCGCGAGTTCATTAGCTATATATAAGCCTAATCCAGAACCACCCGTTTTTGTATTACGAGAGTTTTCTACTCTGAATGTACGTTCGAATATACGTTCTTGTAGTTCTGGTATAATGCCAATACCTTCATCGCTAATAGCAATGTCGATAGTATCTTGATCTTTGTTTTCACTAATATTAATATCAATGCGACTACCAACATTTGAAAATTTTAGCGCATTATCAAGTAAGTTTGTTAAAATACGCTCAAGTGGCGTTCGATATTGATAAAATGCATCAATTTCGCTACAGAAATTCACTTCTAATGTGCGGTTTTCATGTTTGATACGTTGCTCATATGGTTGCAATATTGATACAAGTAATTGGTCTAGTTGTATTAATTCTGGGGGATATGTTTTACCTGTATTTAAAGTGATAATATGAGTCATATCATCAAATAATGTTGATAATCTGTTTGCTTGTTTAATTAATATGTCGTATGACTCTTTAATCTCATGATCCTTAGTGATTATACCATCACGTAGTCCTTCAGAATATGAAATAATGCTTGCTAAAGGTGTTTTTAAATCATGGGCTAAGTTTTGAATCAGTTCTGTTTTTTCTTGTTGTTCGGATTTAATTTGATTCATTTGTTGCGTAATTTCAGAAGCCATTTTATTAAAAGATTGATTTAATTCATAAATTTCTTTTGGTGAATTAAACGTTTTATCATTGCTTGCGTAATTTCCGTTAGCAAATTGCTTAGTTTTTATATTAAACTGCTTAATTTTTTGTATAAGTGGATTAATAAAAATACTACATATTAATAAGGTTAAACAGCTTGTAATTATTGTCGTTAAGGTCAAAGTTAGTGTCATATGGCCGTTAAACCACATTAAAATATATGCAATTGCTAAAATAGTTGAAGTTAATAGTATACTCGATACGACGCCAATAATGATTTGACTTCTAATTGATAACACCATTATCGGCTCCTTTCAAATTTATATCCTAATCCCCATACAGTTGTGATGGTATATGTTGTAAAGCTCTCTTTTTCTAATTTTTCTCTAATACGGTGTATATGGACATTCACGGTATTAGCATCTTCGTAATAGTCATATCCCCAAACTTTTTCAAGTAATTCTGATTTAGAAATAACTTCATTTTCTCTAGAAGCTAAATACCACAATAACTCAAATTCCTTAATACGCATAGGGACTTCGTGACCATTTACAGTCACAACTTTACTTAAGTTAATAAGTGTTAATTCATCAAACGACAGTTGTTCAACTGGTTGATGATGGTATTTCTTCATTCTTGTAAGTAAATTATTAATACGTAAAACGAGTTCCCTTGGACTAAATGGTTTTTTGACATAGTCATCTGCACCTAAAGTTAAGGCGTAAATGGTATCATGTTCTTGTGTTTTGGCAGTTAAATAGATAAAGGGGATATCTAATTTTTGCCTTTTCATTTCTTTGACAATGTCGTAACCATTAACTTCTGGCATCATGATATCAATATCATTTGATAGTAAAGAAATTGCTTCTTTACCGCTAGTTGTCGTTGTTACTTTGTAACCTTCATATTCAAAATAGGTTTGACAAATGTCTACAATGTCTTGTTCATCATCCACGATCAGTAAGTGGGTCATCTATTTTTTCACCTCTGTTCTTACGACCTCTAAAGTAATTAATGATTTCTTTAAGTGAAATCTGTTTTAACAATGAGTGACTCATTAGTAAAAGGATAAAGAAAGTTAATTGAAGAGGATACGTAAATATCATATCTGCTAAGATATAATTTATCATAACAAAGGCTCCAAAGAAACTAGCAGCATATGCAAAAACTCCAAAAATTAAACCTAATCCAATTGCAATCTCTCCGAGTGGGACAACAATATCAAATAATGACGTCGTATGTGCAACTATATTTGCGAAAAACCACTTATACCACTCTGGTGAATCAGTATTGTTAGCGATGACTGGTACTAAACCTTTCAGCGTAAATCCGCCCGTTAATTTTTCGTAGCCTTGCATTAACATAACAATACCTGAACCCACACGAATGATAAATGTAACGAGTAGCAATAATTTATTCATGATGTTCACATTCTTTCTATTTATTGTGTGTAATTTATATAAACATAAGATTAAGCAACATAATGCGATTTGTAGTGTTATGTGAACAGGAAGTGTTTGAGCTCATGGGTTGCTTAAGCTAAACAAACCTCAAGCTCTAAAAAAATTTACTTATGTGCTCTGCAATCTTATGGGATTTAATAGTTGTATATATATTGAAAAAAGGAAAGTATGATTTCTACAAGCTAGGGGGGCTGTGAAATCATACGCTTTCCATTGAGTAATGAGTGTAATGTATATTTTTAAAATTTGTAATGTATAGTAATAGTATGTTGTAAATAAAAGTTTAACTCAGAAATTGATTATTTTAATTTAGCGTCGCCGAAGATGACGTGAGCTTTTTTACAATAGATTGTTACTTCATCATATTTGCTTAAATCTACATTTTTAAGATCAAATGTTTGTTTTTCTTTATCGTAGTCAACCATTGCGATTTCTTTACCGTTTTTAATGTCGCCATTTTTTGTTAGGTAGACGTATAAATCTGGACCTTTTGATGATTTGTAGTTAGTAAGCATTAATTTACCATTTTTAATCTCAGCTTTACCTTCAACAGTTTCACCGTTTTTAGAACTGAATGTACCTGTTAGGTGTTTTGTTTTATCAGTTTTAACATTGCTATCTTCTGACTTTGTTTTTTGTTCAGTTTTGTTACCTTGATCTTGTGAATTAGAATTACCACAAGCGCCTAAAGTTAATACAGAGGCAACAGCACCAACTGCTAAAAAATATTTTGTATTCATGCTAACTCCTCATTTCTTCAATTTGATAAGTTAAGTTTAAAATGAAGGCAAATAATATGCCATTAACTAATTCTTAACTTCGTTTAAATATCGCTTAACTAATATTGAAGAAAGAATAATTTGAAAATGAAAATAATTGTCTGATTTAAATAAATAGGAGTCGAAATAAGAGGAGGGCATTTTTTTAGGTGAGAAAATATTTATCTGAACTAGATAACACTATAAAACACTTCTGATATTTTGAACTAAGAATATCAGAAGTGTTTTATAGTTTTGGTATTAAAATTTATAAACCTTTTGCCACAATAAAAACAACAAGAAAATAAGATAGACGATTAAATACAAGTACCAATATGGTGTTAAAACCATCATAACGATAAATGAAATGTTAATAATGATAAGTCCTTTAATCATTAGTTTCTTTATTTTGTTATTATTTTCAGCAGTTTCATCTAAGCTATTAAATGTTGAAATAAACAACATAATACCACCAATGATGAAAATGGCAGGGGCTAAAAATGGAATAGACATATATATTGATTGTGTACTTGAAAAGTCGGTAACACGTTGCGTTAAACTGACAACAATCGTTAATATGATAGCAATAAATTTTTGGTCTGTAATGTATACAGGTTTTAATTTTTTATCAATGTAAAACTGTAGTATCGTCCAAATGATAAACATCGTTATAGTACACAGAGTAATAAAGTTATATTTATCAATTATGAATGTATTTATAAAGGCGTTTATCGTAATAGATAACAACATTGCACTTAATGATAAATGTTGCATTTGATGCCTATATAAATTGAATCCAGTTATAAGTACGACGATAGCAATATTAATTAATATATATACAATCATGATGGACTCCTGTTCGTTATACTTCAATCAACTATTATATCAATTAATATATTGTTATTCATTAGATATGACTTGTAAAAAGTAAAATAAGTTATCCTTTATACACCTTTTTTATTACTCCAAAGTAATGTATGAAGTTGTGGTAACACATAAACGTGATTCATATCATTACTTTGCATAACTAAATCCACCAACTGCTCGTAGCGTTCTAACAACTTTTCGGTATGATTATCTACGCTGTCTGATAAATATGGGTTACCAACTTGTAAATAGAAGGGAATATCTGGATAACGGTGGTGTATCATTTTGGCAAAATCATAATCTTTATCGTCGAATACAACTACTTTTAAGTTTAATGAGGAAGGTACGCATTGTGTAATCACTTCATCTAACTTTTTTAAATCAGGTGTCATAGTTGAACTTGGTGGTTTTGGACTAATCGTTAAATCATCAATTTGTGTCATCCAAGGTTGGAATTTACTGCCTTGTGTCTCCAGTGCGCTGAAAATACCTTTATCTTGAAATAAGTCAACTAACTCTTGGATACCTTTAATTAATGCTGGGTTACCACCAGAAATTGTAACGTGATTAAATAAATCGCCACCAATTCGTTTTAATTCATCATAAATTTCTTCAGCGGTCATGAGTTTTATATCGCCTTTAGCACTACCATCCCAAGTAAATGCAGAATCACACCAGCTACAGCGATAATCACATCCAGCTGTTCTCACAAACATCGTTTTTCTACCGATTACTCGACCTTCACCCTGAATGGTTGGACCGAATATTTCGAGTACAGGAATTTTAGCCATTAGTTACACCTGTTCCTTTGGTCTAAATACAACATAACTTGTTGGTGTTTCTCTTACAAATACTTGAATACATTTTGGTTGGTGTTCGAGCGATGCCAAATTTTCTTTAACAATTTGATAAATTGTTTCCGCTACGATTTCAGTTGAAGGGATTTTGTTTTTAAAAGCAGGTAAGTTATTTAACAGTTGATGGTCAAATTTACCGTGTATCATCTTTTTCAAATGGCTAAAGTTCACTAAGAAGCCAGTGTCATCTAGTTTATCACCGACAATTGTTAAATTAACAAAGTAAGTATGACCATGGACATTTTGACAAATACCTGCTTCTTCACAAGGAATGTGATGTGCAGCCGAAAAATTAAAATCTTTATTTAATTCGAATTGATATGGATGCGTTGTACTAGGATAGATTTGTTGTAACATTTTAAAGCGCTCCTTTACTTTCAAGATATTGATTTAGTCCACGTTGACGTAAATGACAAGCTGGACATTCACCACAGCCATCCCCAATGATACCGTTATAGCATGTTAATGTTTTTGTACGAATATAATCTAAAACTTCGAGTTCATCACTTAATTTCCACGTTTCTGCTTTGTTTAACCACATTAAAGGAGTATGAATGACAAAATCTTTGTCCATAGCTAGGCTTAATGTTACGTTCATTGATTTTATAAAACTATCGCGACAGTCTGGGTAGCCTGAAAAGTCTGTTTCACATACGCCTGTAATAATATGCTTAGCCCCAATTTGATAAGCTAGAGCGCCTGCAAACGACAAGAAAAGTAAATTTCTAGCTGGAACAAATGTATTAGGTATACCATCTTCATTATTAGTAATTTCCATATCATGTTGTGTTAATGCGTTTGGAGTAAGTTGTGATAATAATGACATATCTAAAACGTGATGTTTCATTCCTTGATCTTGTGCAATTTGTTTTGCGACTTCAATTTCGGTATCATGTCTTTGGCCATAATTAAACGTTACGAGTTCAACTTCTTTGAAATGTTTTTTTGCATAAAAGAGACATGTTGTACTGTCTTGACCACCACTAAAGACAACGATGGCTTTTTCATTATTTAATACACTTTCCATTTTGTAATTGCTCCTATCATTAATAATATTAATAAAGAGGTTAATGGCATTGATAAGCCCGTTTTTAATTTATAAAATAAAAAAAGCCTATCTCCATAAAAGATAGACGAAAGAAATGGGTTGCTCCTATAATATATATTAAAGGTTTACCAACGAATGTTTGAAATTTCAATGTCTAGTTTTTTATAGAGGGTTTCAGCTAGGAACCTCTGATATTCATTTATGTACGATGAATAGAATATACCATATATTAGTTAAAATCAAGGTCAGGATAATGACAATGCTTTTAAAGTTTTAGCTACATCCAATACATATTATAAAAATAAAACACATTTAGAACGGAGTATACAATGATTCTAGTCATAGATAATAATGATTCATTTACATATAATTTAATAGACTATATTAAGACTCAAACGAAACTAACAGTTCAAGTTGTTGGTATTGATAATCTGCTGATAGAAGACGTCATTAATATGAAGCCAAAAGCAATTGTTATTTCGCCTGGGCCGGGTAATCCGGATGATTATCCTATCTTGAATGAAGTGTTAGAACAATTTTATCAGCGTGTACCTATACTAGGTGTATGTTTAGGATTTCAATGTATCGTGTCTTATTTTGGTGGAAATATCATTCACGGCTATCATCCTGTACACGGACATACTACACAGTTACGCCATACCAATGAAGGTATTTTTCAAGGACTGCCTCAAAATTTCAATGTAATGCGTTATCATTCATTAATTGCTGACGGAGCGACTTTTCCAAATTGCTTAAAGATTACAGCCAAAAACGATGAAGCGATTATTATGGCATTTGAGCATATTACATTTCCAGTTTTTGGTGTGCAATATCATCCTGAATCTATTTTGAGTGAATACGGTTATCGACAAGTTGAATTATTTTTATCGAAGGTAGGTGATTACTGTGAGAATAGAATATAATTATCGCTACTATTTAACTGAAAATGAATATAAGCAATACCATATTCAATTAAAGGGGTTTATAAAGAAGTATGTTGCTACTAAGTTGGCTGATGTGGGAGAAGTGATACACTTTGCACAAGCGCAGCAACGACAAGGTAGATATGTCTCGTTATATTTAAGTTACGAAGCGGCAAAGTATTTTAATCATGTTATGTGTACACATTCATTAGCTAAAGATGATATTTATGCAGTAGCTTATAGTTTTGAAAAAGCGGAAAGCATAAATTCAACATATGAACATCAAACTTCTTATGTATCAAAGCATCATTTTTCATTTGTTGAATCTTCTGAGGTTATGATGACTAATATTAAACGTGTCCAACAAGCAATTGTTGAAGGCGAAACGTATCAAGTGAACTATACGGCGCGCTTAACGGATAACATTTATTATCCTATTAGTACTTTATATGAACGATTAACTCAATTTAGTAATGGTAATTATACTGCGTTATTACAAACTGATGAAATCCAAGTAGCGTCTATCTCACCAGAATTATTTTTTCAAAAAGGACAATTTAACAATGTCGATAACGTTATCATAAGCAAACCGATGAAAGGGACAATGCCTAGAGGTAAAACGGAAGCTGAAGATCAACAGTATTATAAAACATTGCAAACTTCTTCGAAAGATCGTGCAGAAAATGTCATGATTGTTGATTTACTAAGAAACGATATAGGGAGAATATCACAGAGTGGCTCAATTAAGGTGTATAAACTATTTTTTATTGAGGCATATAAAACTGTATTTCAAATGACTTCGATGGTAAGTGGAACTTTAAAAATTAATACAGACTTAACTCAAATTTTAACATCGTTATTTCCTTGTGGTTCGATTACAGGTGCACCGAAACTGAATACAATGAAATATATTAAACAATTAGAAAGTTCACCTCGTGGTATATACTGCGGAGCAATTGGACTATTACTTCCAACTGAAGATGATAAAATGATTTTTAATATTCCGATTCGTACTATTGAGTATAAATATGGACAAGCGATTTATGGAGTCGGAGCAGGTATTACAATTGATTCTAAGCCAAAAGATGAAGTAAATGAATTTTACGCAAAAACCAAGATTTTGGAGATGTTATAATGCAATTATTTGAAACAATGAAAATTGATAATGGACATATCCCTAGACTTACTTATCATACTAATCGCATAAAATGTTCTTCTGAGCGATTAAACTTTAAATTTGATGAACATGCATGGCGAAATGAATTAAACGATGTAACAACAAAGTATCACAGTGGCCAATATAGACTTAAAATCGTATTAAATGCTGAAAGCGAATTTGAAACGATAGTGTCACCTTTACCTGAGAAAAGTAGTTTTACAGCAAAATTTCAAGTGTTGCCCAAAGTAGTTAATCCAACTTTTATAAATAATAAAACGACAGAACGAAAGCATTTAGCTCACAATCATGAAACAGATTTAATATTGCTAACTTCAGAGGACGGCAAGGTCCTTGAATTTGATATTGGCAACATTGTCATTGAAGAGGATGGAAAATGGTACACACCAAGTTATAAAGATGATTTCTTAAAAGGATGCATGCGTGATTATTTAATAGATAGTGACAAACTTGTTGAAAAAGACTTTAATAAAAACGAATTGATTTATAAATATCATAACAATGAGATACGTTTATTTTTGATAAATAGTTTACGAGAGGTTGCCGATGTCCACCTTTGCCTTTAAAATTAGTATGATAATAATGTAGAAAATGATGTGAAAACAAATTTAAAAATTAAATGGGGCCAAATATGATTATTGTTTATATTGTGCTGTTGTTAATTCTTGTATACGTAAATTATCGATTAGTGAATCGATTGCTATCTGAAAATAGAATATATGTTGTTCGTTTGATAGCAACAATTACTACTGTTATAAGCTTTATCCTTGTATACGCATTAATTCACGAACTCATGCCTTTTGTTGTGCGGGCAATGGATTTAATGTATCACCAGTAAATTTAGTGAGTAGGTAAAATGAACTATTCAATCGATTCTATAATTAAAAATGAAAGTAAAGTAACCAAATATTGAAGAGGTGTACAAATGAAAATATATAGTCAAGGTGACCAAGCCATTGTAGTCGCAATTGAAAAAGAAGTATCTAAAAGTTTAACCGAAGATTTATTAACACTTCGCTCATATTTAATTGAACAAAATTATCCATTTATTATAGAAATTGTGCCATCAGAATCAGACATGATGATTGTCTATGACGCAAGGGATATGATTAAACACCATAATATACAATCACCTTTTTTATACATGAAAGCACTAATAGAATCGATTCATTTAAACATAAAACATGATTTTAACCAGCAAGATTTGATTGAAATACCAATTGTGTATGGTTCGAAATATGGTCCGGATTTAGAATCACTTTTAAAACATTACAAAATCAAGCTAGAAACTTTTATTGAATTACATTCTAAGGCGCAATATTTTGTTTCGATGATGGGATATTCACCTGGGTTTCCTTATTTAACTGGATTAAATAAGAAATTGTATATTAATCACACGAGTAAACAGAAAAAATTCATTCCAGCTGGTTCTGTAGTACTTGAAGGGAAAAAATGCGGTATTGTAACAACGGATACAATTAATGATTGGTTAGTTATTGGTTATACACCATTATCACTTTTTAATCCAAAAGAATCAGATTTCGCACGCTTAAAGTTAGGCGATAATATTAAATTTAGACCTATCAATGAAAATGAATTAGAAGTAGGAGTGTTTAAAGATGTCAATCATAATTGAAAAAAGTGGCTTATTCAGTAGCTTTCAGGACTTTGGTAGAAGGGGATATGAACATGATGGTGTAATTCCATGTGGTGCACTTGATACTTTAGCACATGAAATTGCTAATCGATTAGTTGCTAATGACAAGAATGAAGCAACTTTGGAAATGACTAATAAAATGGCAACGATTCGTTTTACAGAACCTACGCTGATTGCATTAGCAGGGGGTAATGTCAAAGCTTACACTGAGCATATGACTATATCTCCATATAAATTGTATTTGTTAGATAAAGGCGATGTTTTAAAGTTTAGAGAAACAAGTTATACATCGCGAGTGTATTTAGCTGTGGGAGGCGGATTTGAATTAGATGCATGGTTAGGATCTAATTCAACCGACTTTAATGTAAAAATTGGTGGTTTTAAAGGTAGAACATTACAAGATGGCGATGAAATAAAGCTTAAGAGAGATTATACAGCTCGTCATCATAAGTTATTTGAAAACCTTGCTCACACGAAACAAACAGATTGGGGTATTGATGGATACGCCTTGTCATTTAATTATATGTCTGATGTATTTCATGTCGTTAAAAATAAAGGTACGGAAGATTTTAAAGAAGATGCCATTCAAAGATTTGTGAAACATGATTATAAAGTAACGAGCAAAGCAAATCGCATGGGGATGATGCTTGAAGGTGAAAAAATCAAAGCTTTTTATGAAGATATGCCACCGTATCAGACTGTCAAAAAAGGAACGATACAAATTAAGCGTGATGGCACACCTATTATCCTATTAAATGATCATTATACGCTAGGTAGCTACCCGCAAATCGGTACAATCGCAAGTTATCATTTAACGAAATTAGCACAAAAACCGCAAGGATCACGTTTGAAATTTCAATTTATAGATATTTTAACGGCTGAAAAGAACCTTGTTAAGTATAGTAACTGGTTAAACCAATTATTCCATGGAATAGAATATAGAATGCAATTAGAAATGATGAAATAATATTTGGTACGTAGCTCATACTCGAGTCCGATGCAAATAATTTCCTCCTAATGTATAATGAAATAATACTGTGTTTTATCTGCGAAATGTATCATTTTCTAATTCGTTTCACAGTAAAATGAAAAGATAAAGTGTGTTTTTACTTGAATTTTGACTAAAATTACTCTATATTTATTAATTGAGCTATGCTTATTATTACAATTTGATTACAAATTTTAAATTTGTTAATTGAATGATAATATTAAATAAAGAAACTTACACAAGCAAATATGAGTTGTAGCCCAAAATACTTGTTAAATCAAAGTTGAAAGCTACAAATAATGAAAATTATAAACTTGAATCTGAAAGTAATTACTATAATTATGACAATGTTAACTTTTAAACGCACTTATTAATTAACTACATAATGTTAATATCTAATTTATTCAAGTACTTTCGCAAGATTTATTATCTAAATAACGGGGGAAAGAATCATGAGTTCACAAAAAAAGAAAATTAGTCTTTTTGCGTTCTTCTTATTAACCGTAATAACGATTACCTTGAAGACGTATTTTTCTTATTATGTTGATTTTTCTTTAGGTGTTAAAGGTTTAGTACAAAACTTAATATTATTGATGAATCCTTATAGTTTAGTAGCACTGGTTTTAAGTGTGTTCCTATTCTTTAAAGGCAAAAAAGCATTTTGGTTCATGTTCATAGGCGGCTTCTTATTGACGTTCCTATTATATGCCAATGTTGTGTACTTTAGATTCTTCTCTGATTTTTTAACGTTTAGTACTTTAAACCAAGTAGGTAACGTAGAATCTATGGGTGGTGCGGTTAGTGCATCATTCAAATGGTATGACTTTGTTTATTTCATTGATACGTTAGTTTACTTATTCATTTTAATATTTAAAACAAAATGGTTAGACACAAAAGCATTTAGTAAGAAATTTGTTCCTGTCGTAATGGCGGCTTCAGTAGCATTATTCTTCTTAAACTTAGCTTTTGCTGAAACTGACAGACCAGAATTATTAACACGTACATTTGACCATAAATATTTAGTGAAATATTTAGGACCTTATAACTTTACAGTATACGATGGTGTTAAAACTATCGAAAATAATCAACAAAAAGCGTTAGCATCTGAAGATGACTTAACAAAAGTATTAAATTATACGAAACAACGTCAAACAGAGCCTAACCCAGAATATTATGGGGTGGCAAAGAAGAAAAATATTATTAAGATTCATTTAGAAAGTTTCCAAACCTTCTTAATTAATAAAAAGGTTAATGGTAAAGAAGTAACACCGTTTTTAAACAAATTATCAAGTGGGAAAGAGCAATTCACATACTTCCCTAACTTTTTCCATCAAACAGGTCAAGGTAAAACATCTGACTCTGAATTTACAATGGATAACAGTTTATACGGTTTACCGCAAGGTTCTGCCTTTTCATTAAAAGGAGATAATACGTATCAGTCATTACCAGCAATTTTAGATCAAAAGCAAGGCTACAAATCTGATGTCATGCACGGTGACTATAAAACATTCTGGAACAGAGACCAAGTATATAAACACTTTGGTATCGATAAATTCTATGATGCAACATACTATGACATGTCAGATAAAAACGTTGTAAACTTAGGCTTGAAAGACAAAATTTTCTTTAAAGATTCTGCTAATTATCAAGCTAAGATGAAATCACCATTCTATTCTCATTTAATTACATTGACTAACCACTATCCATTCACATTAGATGAAAAGGATGCGACTATTGAGAAGTCAAACACAGGTGATGCAACAGTTGATGGTTATATTCAAACAGCGCGTTATTTAGACGAAGCATTAGAAGAATATATTAATGACTTGAAGAAAAAAGGATTATATGACAATTCAGTGATTATGATTTATGGTGACCACTATGGTATCTCTGAAAACCATAACAATGCCATGGAAAAACTATTAGGTGAAAAAATCACACCAGCTAAATTTACAGATTTAAACAGAACTGGTTTCTGGATTAAAATCCCTGGTAAATCTGGTGGTATCAATAATGAATATGCTGGTCAAGTCGATGTAATGCCAACAATTTTACATTTGGCTGGTATAGATACGAAGAATTATTTAATGTTCGGTACTGATTTATTCTCTAAAGGTCATAATCAAGTAGTTCCATTCAGAAATGGTGACTTTATAACAAAAGATTATAAATATGTTAATGGTAAGATTTATTCTAATAAAAATAATGAACTCATAACTACTCAACCAGCTGATTTCGAAAAGAATAAAAAGCAAGTTGAAAAGGATCTCGAAATGAGTGACAACGTGCTTAATGGTGATTTGTTTAGATTCTACAAAAATCCAGACTTCAAAAAGGTAAATCCTTCGAAGTATAAATATGAAACAGGACCTAAAGCAAACTCTAAAAAATAATATTTAAACACGAAGAGGCTGGGACATAAATCCCTAAAAAAACAGCAGTAAGATAATTTTCAATTAGAAAATATCTTACTGCTGTTCTCTATTTATACAATACTTCGTATTGAATGGCTTCGCTTTCCTAGGGTGCCGT
>NZ_JACVZM010000018.1:0-57179 GCF_017151935.1 Staphylococcus sp. EG-SA-14
TACCTGAAGATGATATAAGTAACGGTAAAGGTTCAGTAACTTTTAATAAAAAAGATGCAGAGGTTATAGATTTCTCATTATCTGAAATAGAAAATGAAGAATATTTTATGTTATATCGTAATAAGTCTTTTTCTGTAGTAAGAGACTTTATCGAGAAGCAAGAATTTCCCGAAAATTATAAAATAGCATGGTATTAATGCATCCTTTCTAGACAGATAAAGAGAAAGTGGTGCTATTTTTATATGCTTTTTTAACTATTTACTGAAATAGCAGAATCATAAAAGTTAACATATTTAAAAGAACTTGGTGAAGATGGCGAATATAAATATGTTGCCAAAATAGATAGTAAAACATCTAAATTATGTCATTCACTCAACGGCAAAGTATTTAAAGTTAAAGATATGATACCAGGTGTGAATGCGCCACCTATGCATCCTTGGTGTAGAAGTACCACAGTGCCACATGTTGGCAATTGGTGAGACAAGTTCTTTAAAGAGCGTGAAGGTAAATATCAAGTAGAAGATGACACAACCAAAGATGAATTACAACAAGCTAAAGTATTAGGAAAGAAAATATATATTACTGATCAAGCAATTGATAAAGTCAGATATGTTGATATTCCAACACATACCAAAGAAGAAAATCAATTTATACAAGAACAACATAAAGCCTTGCTTAAAGATGCCAAAGAAAACAATGATAGCAATGAAGTAGCTTATTTATTAAAAGATGGTAAAGTTACAAAAGTATATGGTGATCAAGATAGTGTATCTTTTGCACCAGGGGAAAAAGCAACAGAATTGTTATTTAACAGTAAACCGAATTCAATTGTTATGTTACATAACCATCCTGGGCAGTCTAGTTTTTCTCTTACAGACTTGTATTTATTTATATTTAATAATTCTATTAAAACACTGACAATTGTTACAAATAAAGGTCAAACAAAGTACTTAACTAAGACAAAAGAATATTGCAAATCAACTTGTATTGATTGTATTAAAAAATATAATAAAAATAAGAATATAAAAAAATTCAATCATAAGGATATTGATATGATTCTAAAGAGATTATATAATAGTGGTAACATAATATATAAAGTTAGGTGATTAAAATGTATTTTGCACAGTTAGATGGTGAAATAACTAATAAACAGTCACAAGAATTATTGGATAAAGAATACAAGAAAGCAATAGAATTAGAAAATAAGAATAAAGAACAAAAATTAGAAAAATAGCATCCTTTCTACACAGATAAAGAGAAAGTGGTGCTATTTTTATACACTTTTTTAACCTTCCAATGTGAAGGTTATTTTTTATTGTCCAAAACGTGCTGATGACATTTTAAAAGCAAGTATGGAATATCAGTCGACAGACTATAAACGGAGGTATGTCTCATGGAGAAAAATGAAAGTAATATTACTGACGTAACTCAGAACGAAGAGCAACTAGACAACAGTGATGAACAATCACAACAGAATGAGAAAACATTTTCTCAAGAAGAAGTATCACAATTGATTAAAGAGCGTATAGCTAGAGAACGCAAAAAATCAGATGAACGTATTAAAGATGCGGTTCAAGAAGCTGAGAAGTTAGCTAAAATGAAGTAGCTTATTTATTAAAAGGTGCTAAAGTTACAAAAGTATATGGCGATCAAGATAGTGTATCTTTTGTGCCAGGGTAACAAGCAACCGAATTATTATTTAACAGTAAACCGAATTCAATTGTTATGTTACATAACCATCCTGGACAATCAGGATTTTCATTGAATGGTTTAAAGATGTTTATTGGAAATAAATCTATCCAAACAACGACTATTGTTACTAACTATAGTGTAGTAAAACATATAAGTAAAACTTCATTATATAATCAGTCTCAAGTTTATAAAATTATGAAAGATATAAAACAATCTATAACTATGAGAAATAATGAAGCGATAGTTGATAATATTCTAAAGCAACTTTATAATAAAACATATATAAAACGAAAGGACAAATAGGAGTAATACATTATGTCAATTCAACAATTAGATGGTTACATTTCTATAGAAGATTTTTTTAAGCATATGGATGAATTATCGAAGAAAGAAGAATTAGAAAAAGAAATTAATCAATCAAAGTCTAAATATCAATAGCATCCTTTCTACACAGATAAAGAGAAGGTGGTGCTATTTTTATACGCTTTTTTAACTATTTACTGAAAATGCAGAATCACAAAAGTTAACATATTTAAAAGAACTTGGTGAAGATGGCGAATATAAATATGTTGCCAAAATAGATAGTAAAACATCTAAATTATGTCATTCACTCAACGGAAAAATATTTAAAGTTAAAGATATGATACCAGGTGTGAATGCGCCACCTATGCATCCTTAGTGTAGAAGTACCACAGTGCCACATGTTGGCAGTTGGCGAGACAAGTTCTTTAAAGAGCGTGAAGGTAAATATCAGGTAGAAGTAAAAGAAGCTAAATTACAAGAAAAAGCTAAAAACCAGATGAAAGAAATGATTGAAAGTTGTAAAATGAAAATAGAAATAAATTGTGAAAAACAAAATGGACATATGTTAGGTCATCATCTATATAATGAAAATAAAAAAAGAGCCATTTTAAATAATAAGAAATTGCCTAGCTATACAATACTTTCTATAGATTTATTGAATGAATTGTTAAGAGAAAAAATGTCAACAGGCAATCTAATATTAAGTGATGAGCTATTTGATATGAAAGAGATTATTAATTTTAATCAAATTATTGGAAAAGTACATATCGATAATGTGTATATTGAAACCAGAAAAGGAAAAGTGCATTATTCGAAGACAGGTGCTCATATAGTACCTTATATTGATAAGTAGGTGAAAAGTATTGAGAATTGAAGATGCATATCGTAAAGATGTTATTATCACGCTTTTGAATAATGAAGAATACGAAGGGTTTGTAACTGACTATGAAAATGAATTTGAGAGTGAAACAGGAAATCTTGTTGTAGATATACAGACTGATTTTGCTGTTTATTCGTTTGATGAAACTGAGATAAAAAGTATTAGATTATTAAAATAATTTCTAAATAGCATCCTTTCTACACAGATAAAGATAAAGTGATGCCATTTTTTGCGCTTTTATAACAACTAAGGATACAAGACACATACCTTCAACAAAATCTTCATCTAAACCTATCGATTTCCTAAGTTCAATTTTAAACACAAAGTTTATTTGTAAAGATGCACACCTATAAAAATCTTAATCATCGAAATGTCACAAACATCTCCATATTAAAAACTTAAATAGTGCATTCCATTTAAACTAAACATCGATATTCCTACCAAAATAGATTTAGTAATTCAAATGATATTACATCACTTTCATAAAATAACTACAACCATCATAATACTTTTCAAATCTCGTCAAATTAAAGTAAATACAGCACAAATTAACATTTTTAAATATATAAAATAAAACAAGATACTCAATAATCTGTAGTATCTTGTTTTGGAATGATGTAATTTTATAACATCAACGGCTTCAAATGAGTAGTTTCATATATAAATCAATAAACACAACTACTCAACTGAACTGGCTTAATTAATAAATGATTTGCCAGACGAAATATAACAGCATTATTAGATTAATTCTAATAGTTTATTTAAATTTTCTTCGGTTGTCGCCCAGCTGGTTGCGAATCTAACAACACGATGTTGATCATCGTATTTTTCCCAAACAGCAAATTTAACTTTTTGTTCTAACTCTGCTATTTTCTCGTTACTTAAAATAAAAAATTGTTGATTGGTTGGAGAATCAAAGTAAAGACGATAGCCTTTATTTATAAACCCGTCTTTCATCTTATTTGCCATTTCGATAGCATGTCTGCTTATATTAAAATATAAATTATCCGTAAATAATTCTAAAAATTGTATGCCTGTTAACCGTCCTTTTGCTAAAAGTGCACCGTGATGTTTGATTCGAGTGGTAAATTGTTTCGGTTCATTATTCTTCGTAAAAACAATTGCTTCTCCGCATAATGCACCTATCTTCGTACCACCTATATAAAATACATCACAATATTTAGCGATGTCTTTAATAGTCATATCTGATTGATCACTCATCAATCCATACCCTAATCGTGCACCATCCATAAATAATGGAAGCTGATATTGCTTACATACTTTGCATAACTCTTCCAATTCTGATTTAGAGTATAATGTGCCATATTCTGTAGGATGAGAAATATATACCATTCCTGGGAATACCATATGGTCCTTTTTAAAATCACTTTTAAATGTCTCCATGTAAGTTTCAACATCTGAAGCACTAACTTTTCCTTCCTTAGAGGGTATAGTAATTACTTTATGTCCACTATATTCAATTGCACCGCCCTCATGCACAGCAACATGACCAGTGTCTGCTGAAATAACCCCTTCGTAACTTTCTAACATTGAATTAATAACAACCTGATTGGTTTGCGTTCCACCTACTAAAAAACGGATAGTAGCATTTGGACAATCAATTGTATCTTTAATCTTTTCAATTGCCTGAGCTGTGAATTGATCAAAGCCATATCCCGAAGCTTGTACAAGATTTGTATCTACTAATCGTTTTAATACTTTTTCATGAGCACCTTCTAAATAATCATTTTCAAATGAGATCACTACATTTCCCCCTAAAACTAATATCAGCATTTTAATAAGATAAACTAATTTCAAAACTAGTTCGATATTTAAAATGTATTGTGAATTGTTAAAGTTTGTATCGCATTATCGCGAAGTTGAATAAATATATTATACATCAAACAATACATTAAGAAAATTAATTAATTTTTAATCATAGCGACTTTTCATGCTGGAACACATATATTAATGATTGAATTTTACTGTTAAAAGTTCTATGATTTAGGAAATAGAGAAAAGAGGGGATTTAAATGGAACAAATTAAACTTAAAACTTTTACAGCTGAGACTTTAGAGTTATTAGAAAAAAACATTAATGCTTTTTTAAGTTCTGAAGAAGCTACAAATTTAAAATTAGTAAATATTACTATTAAAGAAATAGAAGAAAGAACATTCCCAAATAATGAAGAAGAATTCAATGCAATTTTAACTTTATCTGTGAATAAATAATATGATGTGAAAGGTGCAAAATGTTTTTTGTGCCTTTCTTTATAGGAGAAAAGACTATGCGATATACATTTTCAAATGATTTAGGAACACTTTTTACCATTATTTTAGCCATTGGATTCATCATTAATTTAGTATTGGCTTTTATTATTATCTTTTTAGAAAGAAATAGACGTACAGCGAGTTCAACTTGGGCATGGCTATTTGTACTTTTTGTCTTACCATTGATTGGTTTTATTCTTTACTTGTTTTTTGGTAGAACCGTTTCGGCACGTAAATTGAATAAAAACAATGGTAACGTGTTAACGGATTTCGATGGACTTTTAAAACAACAAATAGAAAGCTTTGATAAAGGTAATTATGGTACTGATAACAAACAAGTTCAAAAACATCATGATTTAGTACGTATGCTTTTGATGGATCAAGATGGTTTTTTAACTGAAAATAATAAAGTTGATCATTTCATTGATGGAAATGATTTATATGATCAAGTTTTACAAGATATTAAAAATGCTAAAGAATACATCCATTTAGAGTATTATACATTCGCTCTAGATGGCTTGGGCCAAAGAATTTTAAAAGCGTTAGAAGAGAAATTGAAACAAGGTCTAGAAGTGAAAATTTTATATGATGACGTTGGTTCAAAGAAAGTTAAGATGGCTAATTTTGATCATTTTAAATCGTTAGGTGGAGAAGTTGAAGCATTTTTTGCTTCTAAATTACCGTTATTGAATTTCAGAATGAATAACAGAAATCATAGAAAAATCATCGTAATCGATGGTCAACTAGGTTATGTCGGAGGATTTAACATTGGTGATGAATATCTAGGATTAGGTAAACTAGGGTATTGGAGAGATACGCATTTACGTATACAAGGGGATGCGGTTGATGCACTGCAGTTGCGATTTATTTTAGACTGGAATTCGCAAGCGCACCGTCCACAGTTTGAATATGATGTTAAGTATTTCCCTAAAAAGAACGGACCATTGGGCAATTCACCAATTCAAATAGCTGCAAGTGGTCCGGCTAGTGACTGGCATCAAATTGAATATGGTTATACAAAAATGATTATGAGCGCTAAGAAGTCGGTATATTTGCAATCGCCTTATTTCATTCCGGATAACTCATATATAAATGCCATTAAAATTGCAGCTAAATCAGGGGTAGATGTTCATCTAATGATTCCATGTAAGCCAGATCATCCTTTAGTTTATTGGGCGACATATTCAAATGCTTCAGATTTACTATCTAGTGGCGTAAAAATTTACACGTATGAAAATGGATTTATACATTCTAAAATGTGTTTAATAGATGATGAAATGGTTTCAGTCGGAACTGCTAATATGGACTTTAGAAGTTTTGAATTGAATTTCGAAGTCAATGCTTTTGTATATGATGAAAAGCTTGCTAAAGATTTAAGGGTGGCTTATGAACATGATATTACAAAATCAAAACAACTAACCAAAGAATCATATGCCAATAGACCGCTGTCTGTTAAGTTTAAAGAATCGTTAGCTAAATTAGTTTCGCCAATTTTATAATTTATTTGTAAGGAGTCTCGATTATAGAGGCTCTTTTTATTTTGCCCAAAATTAAAATAACGATAAATATATTATGTGAACCTAATAATGACATTTGTCATTTCAAATCTATGACAAAGTGTTCTATTTTAAATCTAATAAATTTACTAATATTAAATTAAGGAAAAAATAGAGGTGATTAAATTGATTCAAATATCTAATATCAACAAGTCATTTAATAAAAGATGTGTTCTAAAAAATATTTCGTTCGATATTGAACAAGGTAAATGTATCGCTTTAATTGGAAAAAATGGTGCTGGAAAGTCAACGTTAATTGATATATTAATTGGTAATGTTAATGCTAATTCTGGTGAGATATTTGATAAAGACAAGTTATTACAAAGTGAAAATCGCAGTATAATGTTCCAAAAAACGATGTTTCCAGATCAATTAAAAGTTATTGAGATTATCAACTTATATCAATCATTTTACGAAAATCCATTACCATTGGAAGAAATAATAGAACTGACGAAATTTGATTCTAGTCAACTGAACCAATTTGTAAATAAACTTTCTGGTGGTCAACAACGATTACTCGATTTTGTATTATCTTTAATCGGACAACCACAATTGATCTTATTAGATGAACCAACATCGACTATGGATATAGAAATTAGAGAATATTTTTGGTCAATTATTGAAAATTTAAAAGAAGATAATCGAACGATACTCTATACATCGCACTATATTGAAGAAGTCGAACGTATGTCAGACAAAATTATTCTCATTGAAAATGGAGAAATAATACTTAATGATTCAACGTCACATATTAGAACCAATCAGCAATCTCAGATTACGTTATCCGATGAATATATAAGAAAGTTAAAACTAGATAAAGATGATTTAGTTATTCAAAAAAATCATAATGGCACTATCAAAATTATTACTTCAAATGTAAATGATACGATTTTATATCTTCAACAACTTCATATTAATTTGGATGATATTGAAATACAAAAAGTCTCAATTGTTGATTCATACTTCAACAATAAAAAGCAAAGGGGATCTAATTATGATACTAAGTTACTTGAAAATCGAATTTAAAGTTATAATGCGTAAAAAAACAACATTAATATTATCTATTTTATTTCCTGTTATATTCTATATATTATTTACTTCGATATTGGAATTGCCGGAAGATGTTAAACCTAAATTTTATAAAGAGTATATGTATAGTATGACGGTTTATAGTTTGTTAAGTTTTAGTTTACTAACTTTTCCATTAGATATTATTAATGAAAAACAAAATGAATGGCGCCAAAGATTAATGGTAACACCATTTACTTTTACTAGTTATTATATTTCAAAAGTAGTGAAAACTATGCTGCAATTTGCAATAGCGATATTAGTTATTTTTATGGTTGGACATTTTTATAAAGGTGTTGCAATGAGTGCAGTTCAATGGTTAGAGTCAGGAATATTTTTATGGTTAGGTGCGTCTCTATTAATAACTTTTGGCATATTATTTTCTTTGTTAAATGATATTCAAAAAACAAGTGCTTTAGCTAATATCGTAACAATTGGTTTAGCAGTATTAGGTGGATTGTGGTTTCCGATAAACACATTTCCAAATTGGCTTCAACATGTTGCTCATGTTTTACCGAGCTATCATTTGCGTAAACTAGGTGTAGATATTGCTTCAAATCATCATATCAATTTAATATCATTTGCTATAATACTCTTGTATGCTTTAGGGAGTATATTAGCAGTATATTGTATTAGTCATTTTAAAAGGGCGGAATAAAATATGAAATTTTTAAAAGATACTTCAATTGCTGAAATATCGTCTATACTTTATCTGATTTTTCCTATTGCCGGTATATTTTTTAATGAAGTATATGGTCCCAAATGGTTGTATATTATATCAGTCATTGTCTTTTCGTTGTCGTATCTTATATTAGTTATAGTAAATAATAGACTTAATACATTAATGTTTTACATTTTGTTGATTATTCATTATTTTATTATTTGTTATTTTGTTTTCAGTGTACATCCAATGCTAAGTTTGTTTTTCTTTTATAGTGCTTTTGCCGTTCCATTTACTTTTAAAAATAATGTTAAAAAAACGGCAACTAATCTTTTCATACTAACAATGATTATATGTACAATAATAACGTACTTATTGTATAACAACTATTTTGTTGCAATGATGGTTTATTATGTCGTTATATCGTTAATAATGCTAGATAATTTTAAAAAAATGAAAAACCGTGAATATCAAAAAGAAATAGCAGAAAAAAATAGACATATTAATACATTAATTGCTGAACAAGAGCGAAATAGAATTGGTCAAGACTTACATGATACGTTAGGGCATGTGTTTGCAAGTTTATCATTAAAATCAGAATTAGCTTATAAACTAATAGATGCTGATGTAGAAAAAGTAAAAGCTGAATTATTAGCAATTAATAAATTATCTCGTGAATCATTGAACAAAGTTCGAGAAATTATTGATGATGTAAAATTACCATCATTTATTGAAGAGATTGATAGTATACGTAAAGTTTTAAAAGATGCTGATATTGATTTTACATTTGAAAATAAAGAATTAGCGCAAGTATTAAGTCCTACTAAACAATCTATGTTAGTTATGATTACGCGTGAAGCGATAAATAATGTTATTAAACATGCAAATGCTTCAAAAGTTCATGGTAAATTAAAAACTGTAAACAATCATAAATTACTGCTTATGATTGAAGATGATGGCAAAGGTATCGATAGTGATTGTGAGGTGAAAAGTATTTCACAGCGTGTACAACATTTAAATGGAACTTTAGCAGTCGACTCAACAAATGGAACTAAAATAATCATTGAAATCTCAACAGGAGGAATAGCATGACATCTTTAATTATTGCAGAAGATCAAAATATGTTACGACAGGCAATGGTTCAATTAATTAAACTACATGGTGATTTTGAAATTTTAGCAGATACTGATAATGGTCTCGATGCAATGAAACTTATTGAAGAATATAATCCTAACGTTGTTATTTTAGATATAGAAATGCCAGGCATGACTGGACTTGAAGTTTTAGCGGAAATTAGAAAAAAGCATTTGAATATTAAAGTGATTATTGTAACAACTTTTAAAAGACCGGGATACTTTGAAAAAGCAGTTGTGAATGATGTGGATGCATATGTTTTAAAAGAACGTTCTATAGAAGAATTGGTGGAAACCATTAATAAAGTAAATAACGGAGAGAAAGAATATAGCGCCACATTGATGACTTCATTTTTTGTAGATAAAAACCCATTAACGCCCAAAGAACAAATTGTATTAAGGGAAATTGGCAATGGTTTAAGTAGTAAAGAAATAAGTGAAAAATTATTTTTGACAGATGGAACAGTTAGAAATTATACATCTGTTATAATTGATAAATTATTTGCAGATAATCGTTTTGATGCTTGGAAAAAGGCAAATGAAAAAGGCTGGATCTAAATACAAACAAAAAAGTATTGAGTGTTTTGATTTAAGAGACTTGGAAAGTGAGTCAATAATCAAAATCTTACTCAATACTTTTATTTTGGTACTCGCAATTTAGATTTGTTAACTAATTTTTTCGCTTATTATAAAACGAAACAATCAAGTAAACGATAAAGCCTACAAAGATACCCAATAAAATAGATAGTACTGCCGTCACTATTAATGGTAATTTGAAAAATATTTGTAGGAAAATACCAATGATAATTGCGATAATTACTGCAATTAATGTGACTGTATTTTCATTTGAAATGTTCATTTATTTTCACTCCTTAACAATAACATTATATCATGCTATAGCTTTCCAAAATATTGAAATATGTAGATATGGCTATTGACGATATTTCTTAACTTTTATATGATTAATCGGAATGAAAAAAGAGAAGTAGGTGGCAATATGAAGTCAAATAAATCGCTTGCTATGATTGTGGTAGCCATCATTATTGTAGGTGTATTAGCATTTCAATTTATGAATCATACGGGTCCTTTCAAAAAGGGGACGAATCATGAAACTGTACAAGATTTAAATGGTAAAGATAAAGTACATGTTCAAAGAGTTGTGGATGGTGATACATTTATTGCAAATCAAAATGGTAAAGAAATTAAAGTTAGGCTTATAGGGGTTGATACGCCAGAAACGGTGAAACCGAATACGCCTGTACAACCATTTGGCAAAGAAGCATCAAATTATAGTAAGAAGACATTAACAAATCAAGATGTTTATTTAGAATATGATAAAGAAAAACAAGATCGCTATGGTAGAACATTGGCGTATGTATGGATAAGTAAAGATCGTATGTACAATAAGGAATTAGTGGAAAAGGGACTTGCTAGAGAGAAGTATTTTTCACCAAATGGCAAATATAGAAATGTATTTATAGAAGCACAAAATAAAGCTAAACAACAGAAATTAAATATTTGGAGTAAATAATTAAATAGGTGATTATATATATTAAAGTAAAATATACTTGAAGCATCGATTTATTATTACCATAAATTTATATATAGAAATAATTTAAAGGCATAATAACCATAGTGCGTATCGAGCGTAATGGATTATTATGCCTTTGATTTTACTTGAATATAGCTGTGATTTGATCAACCTGTTCTTTATTTAAAGGGTGTTTAGATAGCTCTATGGCTTCGCTAATAATACGTCGTAACGAAGATTTTGTTGAAACTGTATCAACATATTTATCTCTTTCTTCAGAACCTTGAATGATATTAACTGTACCATCACTAAAGTAAATAACACCGGTACTTTGGACTTTAAAGTTAAAGTTTTGTTCAATATGATCCTTTAATGCTTTCGCATTATTTGCTGCTAATTGATACGGATCATAATCATAAAAATCATAAATAACACGATTTGGTTGAACTGTTTCTGTAAAAGTATAGATAGACTTTCTTGATGAATTAAACTGATCATGATATTGCTGGCTAATGTAATGACCGACAACTTTTTCAATATTACTATTGCTTATTTCTGTATCATGCTCATCAGGTACATCAAAGTGATAAAATGTTTTTTCACCCCAGCTTTTTACATCAACGTTTATTAAACCGATATCTGAAACAATGATAAAATCAAATGAACGTGCATACTCGAAAAACGGATGTTTAGTAGCTAAATTGCTTGTAACGATAATATCGTAATATTTTAATTTACCATTTTCGAGATAGCTATCTAAAATCTTGCGTAATTCTCTTTTAGCATTTTTGTATGCATGGTGGCCAACATCATTATTAGAACTCAGCATTTGACTTCTTAATTCAGCATTTTCTGCACTTAATGCTTTGTTCTTTTTAATAAGTTGCTTTCTTGCATAAACTTCGGTATCTATTTTACTATTACTATACCTTTGATTTAAAACTAATATACCAATTAATGCTACAATGATAATGATAAGTACAACATAAAAAGACATTTTTTCACCAATCCTTTTTGACTTCTTTAACTTTGTATACAATAATAATTAATAAAGATTAATTGTTATTCAATTTCCCACATTTTTATTAGTTGATTTTAGTTCATCATTGTTATAATCAAATTATAAACTGACAGATATTGATGTTCAATGAATATGACGTGAAAGATTCGTGAATTCAAGTTTATGTCGAATTTATGTTATAACGGTCATTTAAATGACAGAATTAGGTCACTCATAGTATTTTGAAGATTGAATTCATTAATTTTAAAATGTATAATGATATTTGTGAAAGCGCTTGCTTAGGAGGTGTATTTGAGAGTGAATGAAATGAATGCTAAAGAACAATTAGTGGACAATTTAATGAAAACATCATCGCAATTATTTAAATTTCACGGTGAAGTTGCCATGCAGCTTTTCTTAAATGATGAATTAAAATTACCTTCTATTGTTGAAATATGCGTGGAACGTAAGCGTTTAAGTGATATTGTGAAAGTTATTCCGCAATCATATGCGTTACTATACATAGATAAGCAAGATCAAGCAATAGCTAAAGAAGATTTATCACTTTCAAAAATTGCAAAAGTTTATGTGCAATATGATGATACAACAATAATGAGTATTTTCGTTTATGATGTAGTAAACGATGAATGGATTTTTAGATTGGATCCGAATATACGTATACCTAAGAGTAACATATACTTCCATAGTTTAAATTGGGATGTGGATTATATTAAACCGGAGATTGTTCTAATGTATGATCTAATGCAACACCATCAGTATCATCATTATTCCAATTATAAACGAGTCATAGATGCATTAAGCTACTATCAATTTTTTATTTTAAAATTTGTAGTAGGTGAGCAACGTATTAAGGATGCAATCCAGAGAACAATAAATAATTAAGAAAAAGCAATTCATAACGCAGTTGAATACATGTGTTACGAATTGCTTTTATATTAGTTTTTATCACACAAGTTTTTTAATGCAACCCCGTGATAGCAAAACTCATATGTAGATAATACAGCTTTTTCAGCATCATCTACATGAATTCCAAACATCATCGAGATTTCCGAAGCACCTTGGTTAATCATTTTTAAGTTAATTTTTGATTCAGCTAAGGCATGTGTAATTTTATTTGCAGTACCGATGACTTTATTCATACCTTCGCCGACAATCATTAATATTGCTAAATCATGCTCAATACTTAGCTCATCAACATCACATTTTTGACGAATTTCATTTAATACTTTTGTTTCTTTATTTTGAATTTGTTTTGAGCGCATAACGATACTGATAGTATCAATACCTGAAGGCATATGATCAAATGAAATATTATTATCCTCTAAGACACCTAATATCTTTCTAGTAAAGCCGACTTGTCTATTCATTAAATACTTTTTGATATTAATAACGGTAAAATCTTTATCACAACTTATACCGCTAATCACATTTTTCGCATTTATTTCTCTATCATGCACTATAAATGTACCTTTATCTTGAGGGCGGTTCGTATTTTTAATCACCACAGGGATGCGATCTTTATAAAGTGGTTGTAAGGCTTCATCATGGAAAACACTAAAACCAGCATAAGATAATTCACGCATTTCTCGATAAGTGATTTCTTCGATTAATTCAGGATCTTTGATGATATTTGGATTAGCTTTATAAATACCAGACACATCGGTGAAATTTTCATAAATTGTAGCTCTAACACCACTTGATATGATGGCGCCAGTTATATCTGATCCGCCACGTGGAAATGTAACTATATATCCTTCATGAGATACGCCGAAAAATCCTGGGATAATTAGTTTCTCATCATAATCTCTTAATTTTTTAATTTCAGAGTAAGCACTATCTAATATTTGTGCTTCTTGTGGGACGTCAGTAACAAAAATACCCGCTTCCTTCGGTGATATATATTTTGTTGGTATACCTTGACTATTATTATATAAAGCTATCAATTGCGCATTAAAATCTTCACCACAAGAAAGTAATGCATCTAATAGTCTCTTTGGTTCATTTTTTAATTGATTAATATAATGTTCCAAAGTCACATCTATCGTCCGTAAAATACTTTCATCCATTTGCAATTCTTTTACAATATCATCATAACGCTGAATAATTTCTCTTTTTTTATCATGATAATCAAGATGATTAATGACCTTTTCATATAATCTGATTAACAAATCAGTTGTTTTAATATCATTATCATGTCTTTTACCTGGAGCAGAAACGATAACAATCTTTCGCTCTGGATCAGAATTAACAATATTTAAAACCTTTTTAATTTGAGTAGCATTGGAGACGGAGCTACCACCGAATTTGGAAACTTTCATAGTGCATGCCAACCTTTCTAAAAAATCAGAAAATTGTATTCAGTTTTGTAAGTAAGAATGATATTATGTATTTATATTTTGAATATTACGAACTTTACAAAAATAAAGAATAATTCTATACTATACTATCATCTAGTGTTTTTCAATAATACATTTGTTTTTCTCAAAAGCACAAACGGAGGTACATAAAATGAAAAAATTAAATATAGCATTATTAGGATTAGGTACTGTCGGATCTGGTGTTGTTAAAATCATCGAAGAGAACCGACAGCAAATTCAAGATACATTAAATAAAGATATTGTCATAAAGCATATTCTTGTTCGAGATAAATCTAAAAAGAGACCGCTAAATATTAGCCAATATCATTTAACTGAAGATGTTAATGAAATTTTAAATGATGATTCATTAGATATTATCGTTGAAGTCATGGGAGGAATTGAACCAACTGTAGATTGGTTAAGAACAGCACTTAAAAATAAAAAACATGTTATTACCGCAAATAAAGATTTATTAGCAGTACATCTTAAACTTTTAGAAGATTTAGCAGAAGAAAATGGTGTAGCTTTAAAGTTTGAAGCGAGTGTAGCAGGTGGTATTCCGATCGTAAATGCCATAAATAATGGTTTGAATGCGAATAATATTTCAAAATTTATGGGAATTTTAAATGGTACCTCTAATTTTATTTTATCTAAAATGACTAAAGAGCAAACGACATTTGAGGAAGCACTTGATGAAGCGAAAAGACTTGGTTTTGCTGAAGCGGATCCAACTGATGATGTAGAAGGGGTAGATGCAGCGCGTAAAGTTGTCATTACATCATATTTATCATTTAACCAAGTCATTAAATTAAACGACGTTAAACGAAGAGGAATTAGTGGCGTAACTTTAACTGATATTAATGTAGCCGATCAACTGGGGTATAAAATTAAATTGATTGGTAAGGGAATATATGAAAATGGCAAAGTTAATGCATCGGTAGAACCAACGTTAATTGATAAAAAGCATCAATTAGCAGCTGTAGAGGATGAATATAACGCGATTTATGTCATTGGTGATGCCGTTGGTGACACGATGTTTTATGGAAAAGGAGCAGGCAGTTTAGCAACAGGTAGTGCCGTTGTCAGTGATTTATTGAATGTAGCATTATTCTTTGAATCAGATTTACACACATTGCCACCACATTTTGAATTAAAGACAGATAAAACACGGGAAATGATGGATTCAGATGCAGAAATTAATATTAAAGAAAAATCCAATTTCTTTGTAGTAGTGAATCATGTCAAAGGTTCAATTGAAAATTTTGAAAATGAGTTAAAGGCAATATTACCATTTCACCGATCATTAAGAGTTGCAAATTACGATAATCAATCATATGCCGCTGTTATAGTTGGATTGGAATCATCACCGGAAGAATTAATCACTAAGCATGGATACGAAGTTGACAAAGTATACCCAGTAGAAGGAGTTTAATTATAATGAGAAGATGGCAAGGATTAGTAGAAGAGTTTAAAGCACATTTACCAGTAAATGAAAATACACCAAAATTAACATTGAACGAGGGAAATACACCACTCATTCATTGTGAAAATATGTCTAAAATACTAGGTATAGATTTATATGTGAAGTATGAAGGTGCCAATCCGACAGGTTCATTTAAAGATCGCGGTATGGTAATGGCTGTGACAAAAGCAAAAGAGCAAGGTAAGAAAATTGTAATATGCGCTTCGACTGGAAATACATCAGCGTCTGCAGCAGCATATGCAGCGAGAGCAGGTTTAAAAGCTATCGTCGTAATACCAGAAGGTAAAATTGCATTAGGTAAATTGTCGCAAGCAGTAATGTATGGTGCAGAAATCGTTTCTATTGAAGGAAACTTTGATGAAGCTTTAGAAATTGTAAAAGAAATTGCAAAAAGTGGCGAAATAGAGCTTGTAAACTCTGTCAATCCATTTAGAATCGAAGGGCAAAAGACAGGCTCATTTGAAATTGTACAACAATTAGACGGTGAAGCACCTGATATTTTAGCGATTCCTGTAGGTAATGCAGGTAATATTACTGCATATTGGAAAGGCTTTAAAGAATATCATGAAGCTAAAGGTTCACAATTGCCGAAAATGTTTGGCTTCCAAGCTGAAGGCGCATCACCAATTGTTCAAAATAAAGTCATTAAAAATCCTGAAACGATTGCAACTGCTATTCGAATTGGTAATCCTGCTAGTTGGGATAAGGCGACTAATGCTCTTAAAGAATCAAATGGATTAATAGATAGTGTTACTGATGATGAAATTCTAGAAGCATATCAGTTAATGACAACTAAAGAAGGTGTCTTTAGTGAACCAGCAAGTAATGCTTCTATTGCAGGTTTAATTAAATTGCATAGACAAGGTAAATTACCTCAAGGTAAAAAAGTAGTTGCTATTTTAACTGGTAATGGATTAAAAGATCCTGATACTGCTATTTCACTACTAGATAATCCGATAAAGCCATTGCCAAATGATAAAGATAGCATTATCGATTATATTAAAGGAGCTTTATAACATGTCGAATGTTTTGGAGTTAACAATTCCTGCATCAACAGCCAACCTTGGAGTTGGCTTTGATTCTATAGGTATGGCTTTAGATAAATTTTTGCATCTGTCTGTAAAGGAAACATCAGGGACAAAATGGGAATATATTTTCCATGATGATGCATCGAAGCAATTGCCGACTGACGAAACAAACTTTATTTATCATGTAGCACAACAAGTTGCTTCTAAATATAGTGTTGACTTGCCTAATTTATGTATCGAAATGAGAAGTGATATTCCATTGGCAAGAGGGTTAGGTTCGTCAGCTTCTGCTTTAGTAGGAGCTATATATATCGCAAATTATTTTGGTGATATCCAACTGTCTAAACATGAGGTATTACAATTAGCGACTGAAATCGAAGGACATCCTGATAATGTTGCGCCGACCATTTATGGTGGTTTAATCGCTGGATATTATAATGATGTCTCGAAAGAAACGTCAGTTGCACATATCGACATACCAGACGTGGATGTGATTGTAACGATACCAACTTATGAACTAAAAACAGAAGCATCAAGACGTGCTTTACCACAAAAATTAACACATAGTGAAGCGGTTAAAAGTAGTGCAATTAGTAATACAATGATTTGTGCATTAGCACAGCACAATTATGAATTAGCAGGTAAACTCATGCAACAAGATGGCTTTCATGAACCGTATCGTCAGCATTTAATTGCTGAATTTGATGAAGTGAAAACAATTGCTGGTCAACATAATGCCTATGCAACTGTAATTAGTGGTGCTGGACCAACTATTTTAATATTTAGTCGCAAAGAAAATAGTGGCGAATTAGTTCGCTCTTTAAATAGAAATGTAGTTACATGTCATTCTGAATTAGTAGATATTAATGTTAGTGGTGTTAAAGAACGAATTGTATACCAATAGACGCTTTATATTGTAAAATAGTATTAAATGCAGAATAGAGAGGAGATTTAATGCGATATGACAAATTATAAAGTTGTCGTTTTAGATATGGATGACACATTGCTAAATTCAGATAATGTGATATCAGAAGAAACTGCAAATTATTTAACAGCAATTCAAGATGAAGGTTATTATGTTGTTTTAGCATCTGGTAGACCTACTGAAGGTATGATTCCAACTGCTAGAGATTTAAAATTACCTGAACATCATAGCTATATTATTAGTTATAACGGTAGTAAAACGATTAACATGACTAATGAAGAAGTAGAAGTAAGTAAATCGATTGGTAAGCAAGATTTCGATGAAATTGTAGATTATTGTCGAGACAGAGGCTTTTTCGTTCTTACATATCATGATGGTCAAATTATTTACGACAGCGAACATGAGTATATGAATATTGAAGCAGAATTAACAGGTTTACCGATGAAACGTGTTGATGATATCAAAGCGTATATTCAAGGCGATGTACCCAAGGTCATGGGTGTAGATTATGTAGCGAATATTACAGAAGCTAGAATTGATTTGAATGGTGTGTTCAATGATAATGTAGATGCTACGACAAGTAAGCCATTCTTCTTAGAATTTATGGCCAAAGATGTTTCAAAAGGTAATGCAATTAAAGCGTTATGTCACAAATTGGGGTATTCGGTGGATCAAGTCATTGCTTTTGGTGATAGTATGAATGATAAATCAATGTTTGAAGTCGCAGGTCTAGCTATTGCTATGGGGAATGCATCAGATGAACTTAAGCAATATGCAGATGAAGTTACGTTGAATCATAATGAAAATGGTATTCCACATGCGCTCAAAAAATTGTTATAAATTTTAAAATAAGCCTTAACACATGATATTTGAATAAGATATCTTGTGGTTGAGGCTTTTTATTTATGTGAAAATGACTTCAGTTATACTATGGAGGATTTGAAATACATATTTTAGATTAGTAATGATATCAAACGAATAGAGTAAATGTATATTTTTGAATAAATCAAGTATTAACTAGTCACGGAAGGTAGATAAATAAATTTGAATCATTCTGAATAATAACGAATGTATTAAAAAATGCAGTGACAATCTAACATTAATTGTTAAAATCACTGCAAGCATCTTGATTTTATTTAGCCGTTTGTGTCCAGTCATGCTTCCCTCTGAAGCGTTTTACATGAGCATATATTTGGTCAGCAGTATAATCTAAATTTGTATAAACTGTAATACTGAACGCTGATTGGTTTTCAGCAAATGATTCTTCGGAAAATAATTCCTTTAAGTGCGTAAATAAATCATTCATTTGTTTATGGTTTAAACCGGGATATTCCCTTAAAGTTCTCTTTAATAATTGTCCGTTCTTTTCTTCTAATGCTTGAACTACAATAACAAATCTTTCATCTTGCTTTAGTACATCATCAAATAAATTTGTTTGTCCAATCATTGAATTTCACCCCTGAAAAGTTATTGTTATCTATATTATACACGATATGCAAAATATCTAAAATAAAGAATGGTAACATGGTAATAATAAAATATAAACAGAATACTAGTTAATACACTTTATACTAGAAAAAGATATTAAAGTATATCTGCTTTACACCATTAAAAAGCGGCAAATGCTATAGATAATCTAAAGCATCTGCCGTATGAGAATTTATTTATTTTTGATTGTCATAATCGTGTGTTTTTAAATTAATTGTTTCTAGCTTTACAAATTTTGTTTTGTGAATGATTTTATGAATAAAGTAAATCAACGCTAGAATGATTAAAGGTAAAAAGTTTTTAAAAGCATTTAACCATTGATCTTTTAAAATATATTCAACTGAGCCACCAAATAGCAAGAATAATAGTGTAGTGATGACAATGATTGGTCCTAATGGATAAAAAGGTGCTTTATATGGTAGGACCTTATTAGGGTCTTGACCTTGTTTTTTAATAGCTTGTCGCAATCGTATTTGTGACCAAATGCTTGATCCCCAAACAACTATAATCATTGAACCAATAATTTCAAGTAAATTAAAAACGGCATTTGAATTAAAGTTTGCATAAATAATAACAATAACAACGACTGCATAAGTAGTTAATAATGCTCTTAAAGGTAACTTAGTTGTCTTGTTTAATTTACTTAAAAATTGGGGTGCTTTTTTGTCTGAACTTAAGGAATACAACATTCTGCCTGTTGTATAAACACCTGAATTTGCAGCGGATAATAATGAAGTTAAAATAACCGCGTTGATTACTGATGCTGCAAAGGCTATGCCTACTCTATCGAATACAATTGTAAATGGGCTTTGACTTATTGAACTACTTGCTCTTAATAATGATGGATCTGTGTACGGAATAATTGCACCAATTACTGCAATTGATAAGACATAGAATAAAAGAATACGCCAAAATACTTGTTTAATTGCCTTAGGCATAGACTTTTTAGGGTCATCTGATTCACCAGCAGTTACTGCTACTACTTCTGTACCACCAACCGAAAATCCGGCGACTAATAATACGCCTAAGAAACCAGAGATACCACCAACAAACGGTGCTTGGCCTTTTGTATAGTTTTCAAATCCATATGTATGACCACCTAAGATACCGAAAATCATTAAAAAGCCAAAAATAACGAATACGATAATTGTTAACACTTTAATCAATGATAACCAAAACTCAGTTTCTCCAAATGATTTTACAGAAAAAATGTTTAATAATAGTAAAATTGTAATAAAGATTAAGCTCCAAGTAATGGGGTGGAAAAATTTAAATGTGTCCCAGAAATAAAGCACATTTGACGCTACTATGACATCAACACTTGTAACTAATGACCACAATGCCCAATACAACCATCCCATGGTAAAGCCAAGAGATGAGTCAATAAAGCGTGTTGAATAAGAGCTGAATGAACCTGATACTGGATAAAATGTTGCCAACTCTCCAATTGATGACATTAAGAAATATAGCATGACACCAATAACAAGATAAGCGAGTATAGCGCCTCCAGGACCAGCTTGAGAAATGATATTACCAGTAGCTACAAATAGACCAGTCCCAATTGCACCACCTATAGCAATCATGGAAATGTGTCTTGAGTTAAGACTACGGTTCATTTTATTATCTTCCATATTTAGTCTCCCATCTATTTAAATATACCCATTATTGTAAGCTTTTTAAGTGTACTATTCAATAACTATTTAGTACTGTAAAGCGAAAAAATTAAAATTTTCTGATTTTTTAATCATCTTGAGCATGTTTAATTGTAATTTTGATGGGGTTAAATTATAATATGTATTAAATTATAATTATTATAAATTGTGGAGGGATGACTATGTCACAACAAGACAAAAAGTTAACTGGTGTTTTTGGGCATCCAGTATCAGACCGAGAAAATAGTATGACAGCAGGGCCTAGGGGACCTCTTTTAATGCAAGATATTTACTTTTTAGAGCAAATGTCTCAATTTGATAGAGAAGTAATACCAGAACGTCGAATGCATGCCAAAGGTTCTGGTGCATTTGGGACATTTACTGTAACTAAAGATATAACAAAATATACGAATGCTAAAATATTCTCTGAAATAGGTAAGCAAACCGAAATGTTTGCCCGTTTCTCTACTGTAGCAGGAGAACGTGGTGCTGCTGATGCGGAGCGTGACATTCGAGGATTTGCGTTAAAGTTCTACACTGAAGAAGGGAACTGGGATTTAGTAGGGAATAACACACCAGTATTCTTCTTTAGAGATCCAAAGTTATTTGTTAGTTTAAATCGTGCGGTGAAACGAGATCCTAGAACAAATATGAGAGATGCACAAAATAACTGGGATTTCTGGACGGGTCTTCCAGAAGCATTGCACCAAGTAACGATCTTAATGTCAGATAGAGGGATTCCTAAAGATTTACGTCATATGCATGGGTTCGGTTCTCACACATACTCTATGTATAATGATTCTGGTGAACGTGTTTGGGTTAAATTCCATTTTAGAACGCAACAAGGTATTGAAAACTTAACTGATGAAGAAGCTGCTGAAATTATAGCTACAGATCGTGATTCATCTCAACGCGATTTATTCGAAGCCATTGAAAAAGGTGATTATCCAAAATGGACAATGTATATTCAAGTAATGACTGAGGAACAAGCTAAAAACCATAAAGATAATCCATTTGATTTAACAAAAGTATGGTATCACGATGAGTATCCTCTAATTGAAGTTGGAGAGTTTGAATTAAATAGAAATCCAGATAATTACTTTATGGATGTTGAACAAGCTGCGTTTGCACCAACTAATATTATTCCAGGATTAGATTTTTCTCCAGACAAAATGCTGCAAGGGCGTTTATTCTCATATGGCGATGCGCAAAGATATCGATTAGGAGTTAATCATTGGCAGATTCCTGTAAACCAACCTAAAGGTGTTGGTATTGAAAATATTTGTCCTTTTAGTAGAGATGGTCAAATGCGCGTAGTTGACAATAATCAAGGTGGAGGAACACATTATTATCCAAATAACCATGGTAAATTTGATTCTCAACCTGAATATAAAAAGCCACCATTCCCAACTGATGGATATGGCTATGAATATAATCAACGTCAAGATGATGATAATTATTTTGAACAACCAGGTAAATTGTTTAGATTACAATCAGAGGACGCTAAAGAAAGAATTTTTACAAATACAGCAAATGCAATGGAAGGCGTAACGGATGATGTTAAACGACGTCATATTCGTCATTGTTACAAAGCTGACCCAGAATATGGTAAAGGTGTTGCAAAAGCATTAGGTATTGATATAAATTCTATTGATCTTGAAACTGAAAATGATGAAACATACGAAAACTTTGAAAAATAAATTTGATATGTAGTTTCTATATTGCGTAGTTGAGCAGTTTATGATATCATAATAAATCGTAAAGATTCCTAACAAGAGAGGGTGTTTAACGTGCGCGTAAACGTAACATTAGCATGCACAGAATGTGGCGATCGTAACTATATCACTACTAAAAATAAACGTAATAATCCTGAGCGTATTGAAATGAAAAAATATTGCCCAAGATTAAACAAATATACGTTACATCGTGAAACTAAGTAATTCTTATCATTCAAATACGACGATTTGAAAATAAAGCGGGCTTACCTATTATATTGGGGAGCTCGCTTTTTTATGAAATTTTTGTGAAGAGTGATTAATGGATTGAGTTTCATCGGTAGAACAATATATGATTGTATTAGTTGTTACTTTATTAAAATTTGAGAATATTTATAGAAGGAAATAGATTACTGATTTTATAAAGTCACTTTGTTAGCGAATGCTTGAAAGAGTATTTAATATAGTAGAATTTAAAATTTCAAAGCGGAATTTAATAAGTACGAAGTAATTCTGGGTATGTTTTATAAATGTTCGATAATACACTTTAATCTTAAATATGATGGTTTAGAAAATGATTTAACAAAGAAATGAAACTTTACTGTTGAATTATGTGAGGATTGTGTTATTATATAAATCGTAATAATTACGATTTGATAAAAAGTGAGGTAACTATATATGGCTAAGAAATCTAAAATAGCAAAAGAGAGAAAAAGAGAAGAGTTAGTAAATAAATATTACGAATTACGTAAAGAGTTAAAAGCAAAAGGTGATTACGAAGCGTTAAGAAAATTACCAAGAGATTCATCACCTACACGTTTAACTAGAAGATGTAAAGTAACTGGAAGACCTAGAGGTGTATTACGTAAATTTGAAATGTCTCGTATTGCGTTTAGAGAACATGCGCACAAAGGACAAATTCCAGGTGTTAAAAAATCAAGTTGGTAAAATCAAATTTCGTACTTTAGCCCATTTACAATATCAATAAAACAATGTACAGTATATACGAATGCTATAAACTGAATGTTTTCTCATATTAATAAGGAAACATTCGGTTTTTAATTTGCATTTAAAAATAATTAGTTTTTAAAGGGGCTATTTAAAGTGAAAATATTTGATTACGAAGATATTCAATTAATACCTAATAAATGCATAGTTGAAAGTAGGTCTGAATGTGATACAACTATCCAATTTGGTCCGAAAAAATTCAAGCTACCTGTAGTTCCTGCAAATATGCAAACAGTTATGAATGAGAAATTAGCGAAATGGTTTGCTGAAAATGATTACTTTTATATCATGCATCGTTTTGATGAAGAAGCAAGAATACCTTTTATAAAACATATGCAAAATTCAGGCTTATTTGCATCTATTTCAGTTGGTGTAAAGAAAGCGGAATTTGATTTTATTGAAAAGTTAGCTCAAGAAAAATTAATCCCCGAATATATTACAATAGATATTGCGCATGGTCACTCAGATTCAGTGATAAACATGATTAAACATATAAAAAACCATATACCTGATAGTTTTGTTATTGCTGGTAATGTTGGCACGCCAGAAGGTGTTAGAGAATTAGAAAATGCTGGTGCTGATGCTACCAAAGTCGGTATAGGTCCTGGTAGAGTTTGTATTACAAAGATTAAAACAGGTTTTGGTACTGGTGGTTGGCAGTTAGCGGCATTAAACATATGTAGTAAAGCAGCTCGTAAACCTTTGATTGCCGATGGTGGTATAAGAACGCATGGCGACATTGCTAAATCAATTAGATTTGGTGCATCAATGGTCATGATTGGTTCATTATTTGCCGCACACGAAGAATCACCTGGTGAAACTGTAGAACTTGATGGTAAACAGTATAAAGAATATTTTGGTAGTGCATCTGAATTTCAAAAAGGCGAACATAAAAATGTAGAAGGTAAAAAAATGTTTGTAGAACATAAGGGTTCATTAATGGATACCTTAAAAGAAATGCAACAAGATTTACAAAGCTCAATTTCATATGCCGGTGGAAAAGACTTGAAATCATTACGTACTGTAGATTATGTTATTGTTAGAAACTCTATTTTCAACGGTGATAGAGATTAATATTTATAGTAGGTGATGTAAATTAAAAAATTCATAGTAACTGTTGTTGCGTTTTTATCAATTACTATCATTGCGCCAATAACAGAATTTAAACCATTCATTCATTTACAAAATGAAGTAAGACAATATATTGACATTCACATCAATAAAGAAACAATTTCTGCGGAAAATAAATTGGATACACCGAAGAAACAACAATTTGCCTTTAATAATATACAAATGAACATGTCGAAATCAGATGTTGAGAAAACATTAAATAAACCAAAAAGAGTGACATTTAATGAATATGGTACGAAGTGGTATACGTATTATGATGACGATTACAATAATTTTATAATGATAAGTTACATGAAAGATAAAGTTAATGCGTTATATACAAATCAAAATATAATCACTTCAAAATCAAAAATTAAATACAATACACCTAAATCGGTTGTAAGGCAAAGATTAGGCGAACCAGAAACAGAGATTGTTAAAGGTAGAGTGCGTTACGAACAAAATAATAAAGAATATGATGTTTTCCATAAAAATCACATTTATACGACGGTATTTTATGATAAGCATCGACGTAATAATGTAACAGCTGTTTTACAAGTAAGTGATGCTATGGAAAATAGATTAAAAGAACAATATGGAGCACCTTCGAAATCGCTTGCAGATAGTTTTGAACTACAAAATTTTGATTTAGTTAATGCTGAAAGAAAACAACATCAATTATTTACATTGAAGTATTCTAAACAGAATTCTGAAACTGCACGTAAGCATAGTAAAGATATGGCCAACAATCATTATTTTGATCATACAAATTTAAAAGGTCAATCACCATTTGATCGATTGAAAAAAGATGGTATTACATTTAACTCAGCCGGAGAGAATTTAGCATATGGTCAAGTTAGTAGTATCTATGCACATCAAGGATTAATGAATTCTATTGGTCACAGAAAAAATATTTTAAATGATACGTTTAAAATATTAGGTGTTGGTGTTGATTTTAATGATGAAAAACAACCTTTTTGGACAGAAAATTATACTGGTTAATGTTTTTGGCATGAGATTAAAGGGTAATGTTTGTCTGTAAGGAAGTAGATAAACATGATGACAACAGATAAACCAAAAGATGCGGATATACTTGAACGCGTCAAAGATATACTTAATAAAAAAGAAAGAAAAAAATAATAATGGCTCGCTCCTGTAAATTATTACGGGGGCGAGTTTTAATTTGTGTAACATTTTGCAGAAATCTGTAATTCAAAATTTATATTAAAGAATGAGATTATCTAACAATTCGCAATTTCTGTTTGAACTGAATTTAGATTAGAATAAATAAAACCTCTTGAAAACGTAACTTTTTCAAGAGGTCCAAAATTTATAAAAATGAGGGCTTAACAATTACGATAATATATAACGGTTTAAAATATTACATTTCGCGGTACAAACCAATTACTTTCCCAATTACAGCAACATTGTCTAGGTAAATTGGCTCCATTGTACTATTTTCAGGTTGTAATCGATAACGATTTTTTTCTTTATAGAAGCGTTTGACAGTTGCTTCATCTTCCTCAGTCATAGCAACAATAATGTCTCCATTTTCTGCTATGGTTTGACTGCGAACAATTACTTTGTCTCCGTCTAATATACCAGCCTCAATCATACTGTCGCCTACGACGTTTAATATGAATATGTCGCTATTGTGTGTCGATGTTAAGTGTTCAGGTAATGGAAAATATTCTTCAATATTTTCTACTGCGGTAATAGGAACACCTGCTGTGACTTTACCAATAACTGGCACATGAATCGTTTCTTCCATATTAATATTATCATTTGTTTGATCACTTACAATTTCTATAGCACGTGGTTTCGTTGGATCTCTTCTTATATAGCCTTTTTCTTCAAGACGTGAAAGGTGACCATGAACAGTTGAACTGGATGCTAAGCCAACTGCTTCACCAATTTCGCGAACACTAGGCGGATAACCTTTCGTTTGAACAACTTGTTTAATATAGTTATATATTTCGCTTTGTCGTTTTGTTAATTCTCTCATATATAGGCACTCCCTAAATTAATTTAAATACAGTATATCATTAATTTGAAACCAAAACAAACATTTGTTCGTTAAAATATTGACACAGAACATAAGTTCTGATAAATTACTAATACAAACAAATGTTCTAGGAGTGAAAATGATGTTTTACAATAAATATAAAAACGTATCAACATATATCATCATATTTTTAGTTTCAAGTGCAGCCTTTGCAATATTCTTGTTAAGTGCGAACATTAGTGCTCACTCGGAACAAGTGTACGAAATGACTGACCATCAAATTAAGAACAATACGATAAATAAAGCATACGAACATAAAGACCCTACAAACAATAGCGAACAAAGAGATGGGAAAGTGTTCGCTTTAATAAATTGATACATTGTCACAACGTTATTTTGCCTATTTTTGCGAAATAGCGTTTTTTATTACTTTTTTGCTGATCTTAAATTTGTTATATTTTGTTAAAGTATTATAATGATTGAATAAACAAATTGAAGGTAGGTTTTTTAATTGAGTAATTCTGATTTGAATATCGAAAGAATTAACGAGTTAGCTAAAAAGAAAAAAGAAGTAGGATTAACTCAAGAAGAAGCAAAGGAGCAAACAGCCTTAAGAAAAGCTTATCTTGAGAGTTTTAGAAAAGGGTTTAAACAACAAATTGAAAATACTAAAGTAATTGATCCAGAAGGTAATGATGTAACACCTGAAAAAATTAAAGAGATACAACAAAAAAGAGATAATAAAAATTAAATCACAAATCTGTAAAGAATTTTCTGACATTATAACTTGAAATAAGTATTTTACTTATCTTTTTATTTTAAAATAAGTTATAATGTATTTGATAAAATTGAAGAAGGGAAGATACACAAGATGTTTAATGAAAAAGATCAATTAGCTGTTGATACGCTACGTGCACTAAGTATCGACACAATCGAAAAAGCGAATTCTGGTCATCCAGGATTACCTATGGGAGCTGCCCCAATGGCTTACACTTTGTGGACACGTCATCTGAATTTTAATCCACAATCTAAAGATTACTTCAATAGAGACCGTTTCGTATTATCTGCAGGGCATGGTTCAGCATTATTGTATAGCTTGTTACATGTTTCTGGTAGTTTAGAATTAGAAGAATTAAAGCAATTTAGACAATGGGGTTCTAAAACACCAGGTCATCCTGAATACAGACATACAGATGGTGTAGAAGTTACTACCGGACCACTTGGACAAGGTTTTGCTATGTCAGTAGGATTAGCTTTAGCAGAAGATCACCTAGCAGGGAAATTTAATAAAGAAGGATATAATGTTGTAGATCATTACACATATGTATTAGCTTCTGACGGTGATTTAATGGAAGGTATATCGCATGAAGCAGCTTCATTTGCTGGACATAATAAATTAAGTAAATTAGTTGTTTTATACGATTCAAATGATATTTCATTAGATGGCGAATTAAACAAAGCTTTTTCTGAAAACACAAAAGCTCGTTTTGAAGCATATGGTTGGAATTACTTACTAGTTAAAGATGGTAATGATTTAGAAGAAATTGATAAAGCGATTACTACAGCTAAATCTCAAGAAGGACCAACGATTATTGAAGTTAAAACAACAATCGGATTTGGTTCACCGAATAAAGCAGGAACTAATGGTGTTCATGGGGCACCTTTAGGTGAAGTTGAAAGAAAATTAACATTCGAAAATTACGGTTTAGATCCTGAAAAACGTTTTAATGTTTCAGAAGAGGTATACGAAATTTTCCAAAATACTATGTTAAAACGTGCTAATGAAGATGAATCTCAATGGAATTCATTATTAGAAAAATATGCAGAAACATATCCTGAATTAGCAGAAGAATTTAAATTAGCGATTAGTGGTAAATTGCCTAAAAATTATAAGGATGAATTACCACGTTTTGAACTGGGTCATAATGGTGCATCTCGTGCTGATTCTGGTACTGTTATTCAAGCAATCAGTAAAACTGTCCCTTCATTCTTTGGTGGATCAGCAGACCTTGCTGGTTCAAACAAATCCAATGTAAATGATGCAACAGATTATAGTTCTGAAACACCTGAAGGTAAAAATGTGTGGTTTGGTGTACGTGAATTTGCTATGGGTGCTGCTGTAAATGGTATGGCTGCACATGGAGGTTTACATCCATATGGTGCAACATTCTTCGTATTTAGTGATTATTTAAAACCAGCGTTACGTTTATCATCAATTATGGGATTAAATGCAACGTTCATCTTCACACATGATTCAATTGCAGTAGGTGAAGATGGTCCTACTCATGAACCAATTGAACAATTAGCTGGATTAAGAGCTATTCCAAATATGAATGTTATCCGTCCTGCTGATGGTAATGAAACAAGAGTAGCATGGGAAGTTGCCTTAGAATCTGAATCTACACCTACTTCATTAGTATTGACACGTCAAAACTTACCGGTTTTAGATGTACCAGAAGATGTAGTTGAAGAAGGCGTTCGAAAAGGTGCCTATACAGTTTATGGCTCTGAAGAGACACCAGAATTCCTATTATTAGCTTCAGGTTCAGAAGTTAGTCTTGCAGTTGAAGCTGCTAAAGATCTTGAAAAACAAGGTAAATCAGTGCGTGTTGTTTCAATGCCTAACTGGAATGCATTTGAACAACAATCTGAAGAATATAAAGAATCAGTTATTCCATCAAGCGTAACAAAACGTGTTGCGATTGAAATGGCTTCACCGCTTGGATGGCATAAATATGTAGGTACTGCAGGTAAAGTTATTGCTATTGACGGCTTTGGCGCAAGTGCACCTGGCGATTTAGTAGTTGAAAAATATGGATTTACTAAAGAAAATATCTTAAACCAAGTTATGAGCTTATAAGAATAATTTATAAAGCGAGTATGTTTAGAAGTCTAGGATGCATAATCTTAGGCTTCTTTTAAAGTGTTGAAATTTAGAGTATAGCACTTAAACTACATCATAAGTGATAAGTTATGAAAGTATACTATTTCAGATTAATCTTTAAAAGCTCTGTTATAACAGCATGATTTTTGATATTATTTTTAGTATCGATATTAAAATACTTGAATAAACTAGTTCTTGAAATAATGTGATGAATTTAGTAAAATTCAGTAGGATAAAGAAAGCGGGTGAAACAATGGCAACTTGGTTAGCAATTATTTTTATAGTAGCTGCATTAATTTTAGGTTTAATTGGAGGTTTCCTTTTAGCTAGAAAATATATGATGGACTACTTGAAGAAAAACCCACCAATCAACGAAGAAATGCTTCGTATGATGATGATGCAAATGGGTCAAAAACCTTCTCAGAAGAAAATTAATCAAATGATGACGATGATGAATAAAAATATGGATCAAAATATGAAGAGTGCGAAAAAGTAAATTCGCAATTGATAGAGGCTATTTTCCAGATATGGAAATGGCCTCTTTTTATAATCAAATTAATAAGAATAAATATGTTTATTAAAATTAAAGTTAACAAAATGACGAATAGACTGAGAAATGCTATAATTCATTTTGTATGATTTACAGAGAGTTTATTTAACGAGAAGGTGTCTGCGTGCTCTATTTAATATTTTCAATCATTGTAGCTTTATTTATGGGAACTATAGTTATAGTTATTCGTATGAAAGCTCAAAATTATCCGGTAAATGAGAAAAAAATAGTTTTGCCACCGTTTTTTATGGCGACCGGTGCATTGATGTACGTCGTTCCATATTTTAGGCTAACAGGATCGGAAATGCTAGAAGCCTTTATAATTGGTTTGCTTTTTTCTACAGTTCTAATTTGGACTTCTCGATTTGAAGTCAAAGGTACAGAAATTTATATGAAACGATCTAAAGCATTTCCAGTTATTTTGATTTCATTACTTATCATTCGTACTGTGATGAAAATATTCATTAGTAATGAAATAGATCCTGGAGAATTAGGCGGCATGTTCTTTTTATTAGCATTCTGTATGATTGTTCCTTGGAGAGCAGCAATGCTATATAAATACAAAAAACTAAAGAAAACATTAATCAATTAATTACTTTTAAAACCACTTGTGATCGACTTCTAAATCAGTCAATGAGTGGTTTTAATTTTACTTGAAAAGGTGAAATGATTATATTAAAATAAAAGCGAACGAATGTTCTATATGGAGGCAGTAATGAAAATTATACATACAGCAGACTGGCACTTAGGGAAAATATTAAATGGCAAACAGCTTTTAGAAGATCAAGCGTATATTTTAGATATGTTCGTAGAAAAAATGAAAGAAGAAGAACCTGATATCATTGTGATAGCTGGAGATTTATATGACACAACATATCCAAGTAAAGATGCAATCATGTTATTAGAACAAGCGATTGGAAAGTTAAATTTAGAACTGCGTATACCAATAATTATGATTAGTGGAAATCACGATGGTAAAGAGAGGTTAAACTATGGGGCGAGTTGGTTTGAACATAATCAGTTATTTATAAGAACAGATTTTACATCGATTAATTCACCAATAGAGATAAATGGGGTTAATTTTTATACACTCCCTTATGCTACTGTGAGCGAAATGAAACACTACTTTGAAGATGACACCATTGAAACACATCAACAGGGAATTACGCGCTGTATTGAAACAATAGCACCGGAAATTGATGAAGATGCCGTCAATATTTTAATTAGTCATCTGACTGTTCAAGGTGGAAAGACATCTGATTCTGAAAGACCATTAACTATTGGAACGGTTGAATCAGTTCAGAAAGGTGTTTTTGATATATTTGATTATGTCATGCTAGGTCACTTGCATCATCCATTTAGTATAGAAGACGACAAAATTAAATATAGTGGCTCCTTATTGCAGTATTCATTTTCGGAAGCGGGTCAAGCTAAAGGGTATAGACGTGTAACAATTAATGATGGCATTATTAACGATGTATTTATTCCTCTTAAGCCACTTAGACAATTGGAAATTATCTCAGGCGAATATAATGATGTTATTAATGAAAAAGTTCATGTGAAAAATAAAGATAATTATTTACATTTTAAACTTAAAGATATGTCTCATATTACTGATCCAATGATGAGTTTAAAACAAATTTATCCTAATACTTTAGCGCTGACGAATGAAACTTTTAATTACAATGAAGAAAATAATGCTATAGAAATAAGTGAAAAAGATGACATGTCAATTATCGAAATGTTTTATAAACATATAACTGATAAAGAATTATCGGATATCCAATCTAAAAAGATAAAAAATATTTTAGAAAACGAATTGAGAAAGGAGGATTAATGAATGAAACCATTACATTTAAAGTTGAATAATTTCGGCCCCTTTTTAAAAGAAGAAATTGATTTTTCTAAAATTGATAATAATGAATTGTTTTTAATAAGTGGTAAGACTGGATCGGGTAAAACAATGATTTTTGATGCAATGACTTATGCCTTGTTTGGTAAAGCATCAACTGAACAAAGAGAAGAAAATGATTTGAGAAGTCATTTCGCTGATGGTAAACAGCCGATGTCAGTAACATTTGAATTTCAATTAAATCATCGAATTTATAAAGTGCATAGACAAGGCCCTTATATCAAAGAAGGTAATACAACAAAAACGAACGCTAAATTTGATGTATTTGAGATGGTGGATGGCAAGTATGAAATTAGAGAAAGTAAAGTAATTTCAGGTACCCAATTCATTATTGAATTATTAGGAGTAAATGCAGATCAATTCCGACAATTGTTTATTTTGCCTCAAGGTGAATTCAAACGCTTTTTAATATCAAACAGTCGTGAAAAGCAAGGGATATTAAGAACACTGTTTGACAGTGAAAAATTTGAAGCTATACGAGAAATATTAAAAGAAGAAGTAAAAAAAGAAAAAGCTCAAATCGAGAATAGATATCAACAAATTGACCTTTTATGGCAAGAAATTGAATCATTTGATGATGACAATATAAAAGGCTTATTAGAGGTTGCCACTCAACAGATAGACAAATTGATTGAAAATATACCACTTTTACAAGCTAGGTCGAAAGAAATACTAGCATCTGTAAATGAAAGTAAAGAAACTGCTATTAAAGAATTTGAAATAATAGAAAAGAAAACATTAGAAAATAATATATTAAAAGATAATATTAATCAACTCAACAAAAATAAAATTGATTTCGTTCAATTGAAAGAACAACAACCTGAAATAGAGGGAATTGAAGCTAAGTTAAAGTTGCTACAAGATATTACAAACCTATTGAATTATATTGAAAATAGAGAAAAAATTGAAACTAAAATTGCTAATAGCAAAAAAGATATTTCTAAAACCAATAATAAAATATTGAATCTTGATTGTGATAAGCGAAACATAGACAAAGAGAAAAAAATGTTAGAAGAAAATGGAGATTTAATTGAAAGTAAAATCTCTTTTATTGATAAAACTAGAGTATTATTTAACGATATTAATAAGTATCAACAAAGTTATCTCAATATTGAACGCTTGAGAACTGAGGGTGAACAATTAGGTGATGAATTAAATGATCTAATTAAAGGTTTAGAAACGGTCGAAGATTCAATAGGTAATAACGAAAGTGATTACGAGAAAATTATCGAACTAAATAATACGATAACGAACATAAATAATGAAATTAATATAATTAAAGAAAATGAAAAAGCTAAAGCTGAATTAGATAAACTATTAGGTAGTAAGCAAGAGTTAGAGAATCAAATTAATGAAGAAACATCTATATTGAAGAATCTCGAAATAAAATTAGATCGCTACGATAAAACAAAATTGGACTTAAATGATAAAGAAAGCTTTATAAGTGAAATTAAATCTGCTGTAAATATTGGAGATCAATGTCCGATATGTGGTAATGAAATTCAGGATTTAGGGCATCATATTGATTTTGACAGTATTGCTAAACGTCAAAATGAAATTAAAGAAATTGAAGCAAATATCCACGCTATAAAATCGAATATTGCTGTGCATAATTCTGAAATTAAATTTGTTAATGAAAAAATATCGAATATTAATATTAAAACGCAAAGTGATTTTTCACTTGAAGTATTGAATAAGCGTCTGCTAGAAAATGAAAATGCATTGAATAATCAAAGAGATCTTAATAAATTTATAGAACAAATGAAAGAAGAAAAAGATAATCTAACGTTGCAAATTCATAATAAACAATTGCGTCTAAATAAAAATGAATCTGAGTTGAAATTATGTCGAGATCTCATCACTGAATTTGAAACACTCTCGAAATATAATAATATCACTAATTTTGAGGTGGATTATAAGAAGTATGTTCAAGATGTGAATCAGCATCAAGAACTCTCAAAGGAGATTGAAGATAAGTTAATGCAATTGTCTCAAAGAAAGTTAATTGAGCAAAATAATCTAAATCATTATGAAAATCAACTAGAAACTTACAATAATGACTTAGAATTGAATGAACAGTCTATTGAAATGGAAATGTCGAGGCTGAATTTAACTGATGACAATGATATAGATGAAATAATAGCCTGGAGGGGCGAGCAAGAGGAATTAGAGCAGAAAAGGGATACTTATAAAAAACGTTATCATGAATTTGAAATGGAAATAGCTAGGTTAGAATCATTAACTAAGGATAAAGAGTTATTGGACTCTGATAAATTAAAAGATGAATATGAGCTAAAAAAAGGAAAGATGAATACACTGATAGATGAATACTCTGCTGTTCATTATCAATGTCAAAATAATATTAATAAAACACAATCTATAGTTTCGCATATTAATTACTTAAATCAAGAATTAAAGGATCAACAAGAAATATTTCAATTGGCTGAAATTGTCAGTGGTAAGAATAACAAAAATCTTACATTGGAAAACTTTGTCTTAATTTACTATTTAGATCAAATTATTGCTCAAGCAAATCTGAGATTAGCAACAATGTCAGATAATCGATACCAACTAATTAGGCGAGAAGCGGTTTCTCATGGTCTTAGTGGCCTAGAAATTGATGTATTTGATTTGCATTCAAATAAGTCTAGACATATTAGCTCGTTATCAGGTGGAGAAACTTTCCAATCGTCGCTTGCATTAGCTTTAGGGTTAAGCGAAATTGTACAGCAGCAATCAGGAGGTATTTCACTAGAATCAATATTTATTGATGAAGGATTCGGTACATTAGATCAAGAAACGCTTGAAACAGCGTTAGACACTTTATTAAATCTTAAATCAACTGGTAGAATGGTTGGGATTATTTCACATGTGAGCGAATTGAAAAATAGAATACCTTTAGTTTTAGAAGTGAAATCAGATCAATATCAGAGTTCAACAAGATTCAAAAGAAATTAAAACATAAAAAATAGAGATGGTACTTTGGAATGTATAGAACAACCTTAGCCCATCTCTTTTTATTTAAAAATTATTTTTTCTCACGTAATAAATCTCTGATTTCAGTTAATAACACAACATTTTCTTCCACAACTGCTTCTTCTTCGGCTTCTTCTTTCTTCATTAATGTATTTGCAATCTTAACAAAGATGAATAAAGCAAACGCGATGATAATAAAGTCGATAACAGATTGGATAAATAAACCGTATTTAATACCCCAGAATGACCATTCTTTAGCAAAATCAACTGATCCGAAAATTTTACCAATTAATGGCATAATGATATTTTCTACTAATGAAGATATAATCTTGTTGAAAGCTGCACCCATCACAACAGCAATTGCTAAATCTAAGACGTTACCTTTTAAGGCGAACTCTTTGAATTCTTTTAACATTACACTCAACCTCTCTTTTTTAAATGTAACCTCAATTATACAACAAATAAAAAAATTAGAAAATAGATTATTCAAGAAAATTTGATTATCGCAAAGACCTTTGTTATCCTATAAAGGTGCGTGAGTTATTGAATAAAATGTTTAGATAATATTTTTATTCTACTACATAAAATTAAATATAGAATTGAAGGGAGTAATTAATTATGAATTCTTCTTCACCAGAGAATCCAAATGGAAAGAAGTATTCACCAGTCTTCATCTATAGTGCAATTGTTGTTGCTATAGTCGTATTACTTGGTGCATTTTTACCTGAACAATTCAACTATGTTACCAATAATATTAAAATGTGGATTACAGAAAAGTTAGGTTGGTATTATCTTATTCTTACTACGATTATCGTGTTCTTCTGTATATTCCTTATTTTTAGTCCTATTGGAAAACTTAAACTAGGTAAACCAAATGACAAACCTGAGTTTAATACAATTTCATGGTTTGCTATGTTGTTTAGTGCTGGTATGGGGATAGGTTTGGTGTTTTATGGTGCAGCTGAACCGATGGCGCACTTTGCTACGCCACCTACAGCAGATCCCAAAACTACTGAAGCTTATACTGAAGCTCTACGTTCAACATTTTTCCATTGGGGATTCCATGCTTGGGCTGTTTATGGTGTTGTTGCGTTAGCGTTGGCATATTCGCAATTCCGTAAAGGTGAACCAGGTTTATTATCTAGAACTTTACGTCCTCTTTTAGGTGATAAAGTAGAAGGTCCTATTGGGATTTTTATTGACGTTTTATCTGTATTTGCGACAATCGTTGGGGTAGCTGTTTCGTTAGGTATGGGTGCTCTACAAATTAATGGTGGTTTACATTACTTGTTCAATGTTCCAAACAATACGTTTGTACAAGCGATTATCATCATTGTTGTTACTATCTTATTTATAGCAAGTGCATGGTCTGGATTAAGTAAAGGTATTCAATACTTAAGTAACTTGAACATTGGTTTAGGTACTATTTTAATGGTAGCTGCTTTAATTGTTGGACCAACTGTTCTTATTTTAAATATGTTAACTAGCTCTACGGGTAGTTTACTAAACACATTCTTGTTTAATAGTTTTGATACAGCAGCTTTAAATCCTCAAAAACGTGAATGGATGTCTTCATGGACACTTTATTACTGGGGTTGGTGGTTAAGTTGGAGCCCATTCGTTGGAGTGTTTATTGCACGAGTTTCAAAAGGACGTTCAATTAGAGAGTTCATTTCTGGTGTCTTGCTAGTTCCAGCAATTGTTAGTTTTGTTTGGTTTAGTGTCTTTGGTGTATTAGGCATCGAGACAGGTAAGAAACACAAAGAAATTTTTGATATGACTCCTGAAACACAGCTATTTGGAGTGTTTAATCATGTGCCATTTGGCATTGTTTTATCGTTGATTGCATTATTATTAATTGCATCATTCTTTATTACATCTGCTGACTCAGCAACATTTGTATTAGGAATGCAAACAACATTTGGTTCATTAAATCCATCTAGTATGGTAAAAGTTGTTTGGGGAATTTCACAGGCCTTAATAGCATTTGTACTTTTATTAGCTGGTGGCGGTAATGGCGCTGAAGCTTTAAATGCGATTCAAAGTGCTGCAATTATAAGTGCATTCCCATTCTCCTTTGTCGTCATACTCATGATGGTAAGTTTCTACAAGGATGCGAACCAAGAACGTAAATTCCTAGGTTTAACATTGACTCCGAATAAACATCGCTTACAAGAATATATCAAGAGTCAACAAGAAGATTATGAATCTGACATTCTTGAAAAGCGTCAGTCACGTAGAAATATAGAGAAAAAAGATAACTAATAAAGTTTAGTTAAGTATTTTAATAACAAGTAGTATGTCATTCTAGTAGCTAGAACAGATATACTACTTGTTTGTTTTTGTGGAAAATTGAGAATATTCAAAAGGATAAGAACGAGAATTTCGTTATTAAACTACGAATTCTCGATTTTTTTATATTTTAAGATAGGTTTATTTCTCGCAACTTAATAGAAAGGGGTTTGACAAAGCTAAAGTGAAGTTTGACGGTATAAACGCAAATTAACTATACTTTTATAAAAAATTAACTCAGGCTGGGACATAAATCAATATTCTATACTCTACGAAGTTATATTGGCAGTAGTTGACTGAACGAAAATGCGCTTGTAACAAGCTTTTTTCAATTCTAGTCAGGGGCCCCAACACAGAGAATTTCGAAAAGAAATTCTACAGGCAATGCGAGTTGGGGTGAGGGCCCCAACACAGAAGCTGACGAAAAGTCAGCTTACAATAATGTGCAAGTTGGGGATGGGCCCCAACAAAGAGAAATTGGATTCCCAATTTCTACAGACAATGCAAGTTGGGGTGGGACGACGAAATAAATTTTGCGAAAATATCATTTCTGTCCCACTCCCATCAAAAGAATGACATTGAAAAGAAATATTAAAGTTTGGCGCCACAATTTTCTTTCTGCTCAATGAAATAATACGTTTGAAAATTGAATTGAATCATTCACGAAATTGATAATTATTCTCAATTAATAAAAAATACTTATTACACCTTACCTGTATGATAAGTTTTGCTTATATACTCTGATTAAAAAGTCAAAACCTAAATTAAGCGTTTTCTAAGCATGATGAGTTGTTTATCAATAAATATAATAATACAATTTAATCAAGGCATATAAATATAAAAATGTATCAAGGGGGATCATTAAATGGCTGCAAATTTTAAAGAGCAATCAAAAAAACATTTTGACTTGAATGGCCAAAGTTATACTTACTATGATTTAAAAGCTGTAGAAGAGCAAGGTATTACTAAAGTTTCCAATTTACCTTATTCAATTCGTGTTTTGTTAGAATCTTTACTTCGTCAAGAAGATGATTTTGTAATTACAGACGATCATATTAAAGCTTTAAGTCAGTTTGGAAAAGATGGAAATGAAGGCGAGGTACCATTTAAACCTTCTCGTGTTATTTTACAAGATTTCACAGGTGTACCAGCCGTAGTTGATTTAGCTTCTTTACGTAAAGCAATGGATGACGTTGGGGGAGATATTACTAAAATTAATCCAGAAGTACCGGTGGATTTAGTTATTGACCACTCAGTTCAAGTGGATAGCTATGCAAATCCAGAAGCTCTTGAACGTAATATGAAATTAGAATTTGAACGTAACTATGAACGTTATCAGTTTTTAAATTGGGCAACGAAAGCATTTGATAATTACAATGCAGTTCCTCCTGCAACTGGAATAGTTCACCAAGTTAACTTAGAATATTTAGCAAGTGTTGTACATGTTCGTGATGTAGATGGTGAAAAAACTGCATTTCCAGATACATTAGTTGGTACTGATTCACATACAACAATGATAAATGGTATTGGCGTACTAGGATGGGGTGTTGGTGGTATTGAAGCTGAAGCTGGAATGCTTGGACAACCTTCTTATTTCCCAATTCCAGAGGTTATTGGTGTACGACTAGTAAATTCATTACCACAAGGCGCAACAGCAACTGATTTAGCGTTAAGAGTAACTCAAGAGCTACGTAAAAAAGGTGTTGTTGGTAAATTTGTGGAGTTCTTTGGTCCAGGTGTACAACATTTACCACTAGCAGACCGTGCTACAATTGCAAACATGGCACCAGAGTATGGAGCAACTTGCGGATTCTTCCCAGTTGATGATGAATCTCTTAAATATATGAAGTTAACTGGTAGATCAGACGAACATATCGCGCTAGTAAAAGAATATTTGAAACAAAACCATATGTTCTTTGATGTTGAGAAAGAAGATCCTAATTATACAGATGTTATCGAATTGGATTTATCAACAGTTGAAGCATCGCTTTCAGGACCAAAACGTCCTCAAGATTTAATTTTCTTAAGTGATATGAAATCATCATTTGAAAATTCTGTAACAGCTCCAGCAGGCAACCAAGGACACGGTTTAGATAAAAGTGAATTTGATAAGAAAGCTGAAATTAACTTTAAAGATGGATCAAAAGCTACAATGAAAACAGGTGATATTGCAATAGCAGCAATTACATCATGTACAAATACATCTAACCCTTATGTAATGTTAGGTGCAGGTTTAGTTGCTAAAAAAGCAGTTGAAAAAGGCTTGAAAGTTCCTGAATACGTTAAAACTTCTCTAGCACCTGGATCAAAAGTTGTTACCGGATATTTAAGAGATGCTGGCTTACAACCTTATTTAGATGATTTAGGCTTCAACTTGGTTGGTTATGGATGTACAACTTGTATCGGTAATTCAGGTCCTTTATTACCAGAAATTGAAAAAGCGATTGCTGATGAGGACCTATTAGTGACATCTGTATTATCTGGTAACCGTAACTTTGAAGGTCGTATCCATCCTCTTGTTAAAGCCAATTACCTAGCTTCACCACAGTTAGTTGTTGCTTATGCATTAGCTGGAACGGTTGATATTGATTTACAAAATGAACCTATTGGTAAAGGTAATGACGGTGAAGATGTATATTTGAAAGATATTTGGCCATCAATTAAAGAAGTTTCAGATACCGTTGATAGTGTTGTAACACCTGAATTATTTATTGAAGAATATAATAACGTATACAATAACAACGAATTATGGAATGAGATTGATGTAACTGATCAACCTCTATATGACTTTGATCCTAATTCAACATACATTCAAAATCCATCATTCTTCCAAGGATTATCTAAAGAACCGGGTACGATTGTTCCATTAAATGGTTTACGTGTTATGGGTAAATTCGGTGATTCTGTGACAACTGACCACATCTCTCCAGCAGGTGCAATTGGTAAAGATACGCCAGCTGGTAAATATTTACAAGATCATCAAGTGCCTATTCGTGAATTTAATTCATATGGTTCAAGACGTGGTAATCACGAAGTAATGGTTCGAGGTACGTTTGCTAATATACGTATTAAAAACCAATTAGCGCCAGGTACTGAAGGTGGTTTTACAACTTATTGGCCAACAAATGAAGTAATGCCTATCTTTGATGCTGCAATGAAATATAAAGAAGATGGTACAGGTTTAGTTGTATTAGCTGGTAACGATTATGGTATGGGTTCATCTCGTGACTGGGCAGCAAAAGGTACAAACTTATTAGGTGTTAAAACAGTTATTGCACAAAGTTATGAACGTATCCATCGTTCAAATTTAGTTATGATGGGTGTATTACCATTAGAGTTTAAAAAAGGTGAATCAGCTGATTCTCTTGGTCTAGATGGTACAGAAGAAATTTCTGTTAATATTGATGAAAATGTTCAACCACATGACTACGTCAAAGTTACTGCTAAGAAGCAAGATGGTGATTTGGTAGAATTTGACGCTATGGTTCGTTTTGACTCACTTGTTGAAATGGATTACTATCGTCACGGTGGAATTTTACAAATGGTTTTAAGAAATAAATTAGCGCAATAAAAAATAGATATCACAGTAAAATTTTAATCGGTATTTGAGGCACTTTGATAGTGCTCAAAAATACTTCTATAAACTTTATGATATAATAGGTCGGTTCAAAACCTTTGTGTTCTTGGCCGGCCTCTTCTTGTATTTTATGTTAGAATGAGATATAAAGTTAAACTGAAAGAAGGCTTAAAATGATATATAGTATTACAGAAATAGAAGCGCGTTATGCTGAAACTGATAAGATGGGTGTAATTTATCACGGGAATTATGCAACTTGGTTTGAAGTTGCGCGGTTGGATTATATATCGAAGTTAGGTTTTAGTTATGCTGATATGGAAAAACAAGGAATCATTTCACCTGTGACTGACCTCAATGTCAATTATAAAAAGTCTATTTTTTATCCAGAAAAAGTTAAAGTTAAAACTTGGGTTGAAAAATATTCGAGATTACGTTCAGTGTATAAATATGAGATTTTTAATGAAAAAGGTGAACTTGCAACTACAGGTTCCACAGAATTGATTTGCATTAAAGAAGATACTTTTAAGCCTATACGGTTGGATCGTTATTTCCCAGATTGGCATGAAGCCTATAGTAAAGTGCAAACGCTCAATAATGAAGGGAAAACAGTAGAGATAATGGATGGTATTGATTCTTTATAAGTTACTGTAAATGTTTGGAGAGGCAATATTAACAATTAATCTATAAAAAATAGCCAATACGTTAACATTAATGTAATTAGCGTGAAGATAAGCTAATATATAGCAAAAACGAACTTGTTCATACAACATCAGATGTGCTAAACCAAAGTACAACTTCCGAGGTTCAGTACACATCAGAATGTGTAAACAAGTTCGTTTTATTTTAGTTATTTTGTGGAATAAGAAATTTCATCTTCGTGATCAACTACATTTACAATAATGTGGTCATCTTCAAAGTACCACAAATCTTTTTCCGCTACGACAACATTTAAATCGTCATATTGTTGTTCATAGCCAATATCAACATCTTCCTTTGGTTCAACTGTAAAAGCAGGACTAAATCCTTGCTTGAGTTGGAATTCGCCACCATATCTTACAAAAAACACGAGCACTTTATTATTTTCAGGCAACTCTAGTTCATTTTTAAACCAAGTTACTGCTGCATCAGTAAGTTCTATTTGCATAACAATGACCTCCTATATTTATTACAGAATGGGAGTGGGCCAACTTGTATTATTTGTGGAATTTCTTATCGAAATTCTCTGTGTTGGAGCCCACCCCAACCTGCTCATTATTGTAAGCTGAATTTCCATAAGCTTCTATGTTGGGACCCCCGACCAGAATTGAAAAAACCTAGTTATAAGCGCATTTCGTTCGGTTAACTAAAGCTAATATAACATTGTGGAGCCTATGACATTGATTTATGTCTCGGTCTCAAATGTTCTTGTAAAAAAACTAAGTATAGTTGAATTTTAAGTTAAAAAAATTGTTTTTGCAAAAATAAAATAATCCATCAACTGCAAAAAAAATATGCAATGATGGACTAATGTCAAAAAATTGTTACATCCATTTTATTTTAGGTTCTTCGCCTCTAAAAATCCTTGCGATATTAGAGCGATGTCTAATTATCAATATGATTGAAACTAAGAAACTAACGACTAATAAAATATAGTCTTGAATGATAAGCGAGCCAATCACACAGCAAATTGCTGCAACGATACTTGCTAAAGAAACATATTTAAAAATCTTCAATACAATAAAGAAGATAATTGCAAGTATTAGTAAAAGTATCGGATTGACTCCCAAGACGACACCTGCACTAGTTGCAACAGCTTTGCCACCTTGGAATTTTAAATAAACAGGATAAACGTGTCCAAGTATAGCGAATAAGCCAACAATTAAACCATTTGTAAAAAAAGTACTAATAGGGCCATCTGCGTGAACTGGTAACCATAAAGGGAAGAAAACAGTTATGAACCCTTTGAAAATATCTAGAAATGTTACCAAGAATCCTGCAGGACGACCTAATACTCTAAAGCTATTAGTAGCGCCAGTATTACCACTACCAAATTGTCTAATATCTTTTTTGAAAAATAATTTTCCAATTACGAATCCACTTGGGAAAGCGCCGATAAGATAACTTAGTAGTAACATGACGATTATCATCATAAATATTACACATCCTTTAATATCTTAGGACTATTTTATCATATTCGTTTAAATTACGGCTAAAAATTTTAAAAACGGGGATTAATATATGGAATTAAGCTATGAAAGTTAATTGATACTTGCATTTTACGCTGATTTATATAAGAATAACTATTGTATAGTTTTAAAAACGAACGTACGTTTGTAGGAGGCGAAATCATTGGCAATGAATAAACAAAATAATTATTCAGATGATTCAATACAGGTTTTAGAGGGGTTAGAAGCAGTTCGTAAAAGACCTGGTATGTATATTGGATCAACTGATAAACGGGGATTACATCATCTAGTATATGAAATTGTCGATAACTCCGTCGATGAAGTATTGAATGGTTACGGTAACGAAATAGATGTAACAATTAATAAAGATGGTAGTATTTCTATAGAAGATAATGGACGTGGTATGCCAACAGGTATACATAAATCAGGTAAACCGACAGTCGAAGTTATCTTTACTGTTTTACATGCAGGAGGTAAATTTGGACAAGGCGGCTATAAAACTTCAGGTGGTCTTCACGGTGTTGGTGCTTCAGTTGTAAATGCATTGAGTGAATGGCTTGAAGTTGAAATCCATCGAGATGGTAATATATATCATCAAAGTTTTAAAAACGGTGGTTCGCCATCTTCTGGTTTAGTGAAAAAAGGTAAAACTAAGAAAACAGGTACCAAAGTAACATTTAAACCTGATGACACAATTTTTAAAGCATCTACATCATTTAATTTTGATGTTTTAAGCGAACGACTACAAGAGTCTGCGTTCTTATTGAAAAATTTAAAAATAACGCTTAATGATTTACGCAGTGGTAAAGAGCGTCAAGAGCATTACCATTATGAAGAAGGAATCAAAGAGTTTGTTAGTTATGTCAATGAAGGAAAAGAAGTTTTGCATGACGTGGCTACATTTTCAGGTGAAGCAAATGGTATAGAGGTAGACGTAGCTTTCCAATATAATGATCAATATTCAGAAAGTATTTTAAGTTTTGTAAATAATGTACGTACTAAAGATGGTGGTACACATGAAGTTGGTTTTAAAACAGCAATGACACGTGTATTTAATGATTATGCACGTCGTATTAATGAACTTAAAACAAAAGATAAAAACTTAGATGGTAATGATATTCGTGAAGGTTTAACAGCTGTTGTGTCTGTACGTATTCCAGAAGAATTATTACAATTTGAAGGACAAACGAAATCTAAATTGGGCACTTCTGAAGCTAGAAGTGCTGTTGATTCAGTTGTTGCAGACAAATTGCCATTCTATTTAGAAGAAAAAGGACAATTGTCTAAATCACTTGTGAAAAAAGCGATTAAAGCACAACAAGCAAGGGAAGCTGCACGTAAAGCTCGTGAAGATGCTCGTTCAGGTAAGAAAAACAAGCGTAAAGACACTTTGCTATCTGGTAAATTAACACCTGCACAAAGTAAAAACACTGAAAAAAATGAATTGTATTTAGTCGAAGGTGATTCTGCGGGAGGTTCAGCAAAACTTGGACGAGACCGCAAATTCCAAGCGATATTACCATTACGTGGTAAGGTAATTAATACAGAGAAAGCACGTCTAGAAGATATTTTTAAAAATGAAGAAATTAATACAATTATCTACACAATCGGGGCAGGCGTTGGTACTGACTTTAAAATTGAAGATAGTAATTATAATCGTGTAATTATTATGACTGATGCTGATACTGATGGTGCGCATATTCAAGTGCTATTGTTAACATTCTTCTTCAAATATATGAAACCGCTTGTTCAAGCAGGTCGTGTATTTATTGCTTTACCTCCACTTTATAAATTGGAAAAAGGTAAAGGCAAAACAAAGCGAGTTGAATACGCTTGGACAGACGAAGAGCTTAATAAATTACAAAAAGAACTTGGTAAAGGCTTCACGTTACAACGTTACAAAGGTTTGGGTGAGATGAACCCTGAACAATTATGGGAAACGACGATGAACCCAGAAACACGAACTTTAATTCGTGTACAAGTTGAAGATGAAGTGCGTTCATCTAAACGTGTAACAACATTAATGGGTGACAAAGTACAACCTAGACGTGAATGGATTGAAAAGCATGTTGAGTTTGGTATGCAAGAGGACCAAAGTATTTTAGATAATTCTGAAGTACAAGTGCTTGAAAATGATCAATTTGATGAGGAGGAAATCTAGTGAGTGAAATAATTCAAGATTTATCACTTGAAGATGTTTTAGGTGATCGCTTTGGAAGATATAGTAAATATATTATTCAAGAGCGTGCATTGCCAGATGTTCGTGATGGTTTAAAACCAGTACAACGTCGTATTTTATATGCAATGTATTCAAGTGGTAATACACACGATAAAAATTTCCGTAAAAGTGCGAAAACAGTCGGTGATGTTATTGGTCAATATCATCCACATGGAGACTCCTCAGTGTACGAAGCAATGGTCCGTTTAAGTCAAGACTGGAAGTTACGACATGTCTTAATAGAAATGCATGGTAATAATGGTAGTATCGATAATGATCCGCCAGCGGCAATGCGTTACACTGAAGCTAAGTTAAGCTTACTAGCTGAAGAGTTATTACGTGATATTAATAAAGAGACAGTTTCTTTCATTCCAAACTATGATGATACGACACTCGAACCAATGGTATTGCCATCAAGATTTCCTAACTTACTAGTGAATGGTTCTACAGGTATATCTGCAGGTTACGCGACAGATATACCACCACATAATTTAGCTGAAGTGATTCAAGCAACACTTAAATATATTGATAATCCGGATATTACAGTCAATCAATTAATGAAATATATTAAAGGTCCTGATTTTCCAACTGGTGGTATTATTCAAGGTGTTGATGGTATTAAAAAAGCTTATGAATCAGGTAAAGGTAGAATTATAGTTCGTTCTAAAGTTGAAGAAGAAACTTTACGCAATGGACGTAAACAGTTAATTATTACTGAAATTCCATATGAAGTGAACAAAAGTAGCTTAGTAAAACGTATCGATGAATTACGTGCTGACAAAAAAGTCGATGGTATCGTTGAAGTACGTGATGAAACTGATAGAACTGGTTTACGAATAGCAATTGAATTGAAAAAAGATGTGAACAGTGAATCAATCAAAAATTATCTTTATAAAAACTCTGATTTACAGATTTCATATAATTTCAACATGGTCGCTATTAGTGATGGTCGTCCAAAATTGATGGGTATTCGTCAAATTATAGATAGTTATTTGAATCACCAAATTGAGGTTGTTGCAAATAGAACGAAGTTTGAATTAGATAATGCAGAAAAACGTATGCATATCGTTGAAGGTTTGATTAAAGCGTTGTCAATTTTAGATAAAGTAATCGAATTGATTCGTAGCTCTAAAAACAAGCGTGACGCTAAAGAAAACCTTATCGAAGTATTCGAGTTCACAGAAGAACAGGCTGAAGCAATTGTAATGTTACAGTTATATCGTTTAACAAATACTGACATAGTTGCGCTTGAAGGTGAACATAAAGAACTTGAAGCATTAATCAAACAATTACGTCATATTCTTGATAACCATGATGCATTATTGAATGTCATAAAAGAAGAATTGAATGAAATTAAAAAGAAATTCAAATCTGAACGACTGTCTTTAATTGAAGCAGAAATTGAAGAAATTAAAATTGACAAAGAAGTTATGGTGCCTAGTGAAGAAGTTATTTTAAGTATGACACGTCATGGATATATTAAACGTACTTCTATTCGTAGCTTTAATGCTAGCGGTGTTGAAGATATTGGTTTAAAAGATGGTGACAGTTTACTTAAACATCAAGAAGTAAATACGCAAGATACCGTACTAGTATTTACAAATAAAGGTCGTTATCTATTTATACCGGTTCATAAATTAGCAGATATTCGTTGGAAAGAATTGGGGCAACATGTATCACAAATAGTTCCTATCGAAGAAGATGAAGTGGTTATTAATGTCTTTAATGAAAAGGACTTTAATACAGATGCATTTTATGTTTTTGCGACTCAAAATGGCATGATTAAGAAAAGTACAGTGCCTCTATTTAAAACAACGCGTTTTAATAAACCTTTAATTGCTACTAAAGTTAAAGAAAATGATGATTTGATTAGTGTTATGCGCTTTGAAAAAGATCAATTAATTACCGTCATTACTAATAAAGGTATGTCATTAACGTATAATACAAGTGAACTATCAGATACCGGATTAAGGGCAGCTGGTGTTAAATCAATAAATCTTAAAGCTGAAGATTTCGTTGTTATGACAGAAGGTGTTTCTGAAAATGATACTATATTGATGGCCACACAACGCGGCTCGTTAAAACGTATTAGTTTTAAAATCTTACAAGTTGCTAAAAGAGCACAACGTGGAATAACTTTATTAAAAGAATTAAAGAAAAATCCACATCGTATAGTAGCTGCACATGTAGTGACAGGTGAACATAGTCAATATACATTATATTCAAAATCAAATGAAGAACATGGTTTAATTAATGATATTCATAAATCTGAACAATATACAAATGGCTCATTCATTGTAGATACAGATGATTTTGGTGAAGTAATAGACATGTATATTAGCTAAAAACTATATGCAATCACGAAATTAAATGATAAAATACAGTAATGTTAAATTTTGACTAAATTCAAGGGATTTATATTAAATGCTGACCAAGTACTTATCGTTAAATTAGCGATAGACTTTGACCAAACTAATATAAATCTCTTGTATTGTATAAGAAATGATGATGTATCTCTATATTTACTGAAGTTTCAATTCGGTCTAATTTTATAGAAGGTGCATGATTCATGTAGAGGATGCGAGGGGTTTATTTTGAAAGATTTCGATAGTTTAATTCCTGGATGGTTTAAAGAATTTGTCCATGTTGGTACCGATTTAATATGGTCTCAATATTTAATTGGTCTATTATTGACAGCTGGATTCTTCTTTACAATTAGTTCTAAATTCGTTCAATTACGAATGTTACCTGAAATGTTTAGAGCTTTAGTAGAACGTCCAGAAACTTTAGAAGATGGTAAGAAGGGTATTTCGCCATTCCAAGCATTTGCGATTAGTGCTGGTTCGAGAGTTGGTACTGGTAATATTGCTGGTGTTGCGACTGCGATTGTTTTAGGCGGTCCAGGTGCAGTGTTTTGGATGTGGGTTATTGCATTTATAGGTGCAGCGAGTGCATTTATAGAAGCGACTTTGGCTCAGGTTTATAAAGTACATGATAAAGATGGTGGATTCCGTGGTGGTCCAGCTTACTATATTACTAAAGGTTTAAATCAAAAATGGCTAGGTATCGTATTTGCGATTTTAATTACAATTACATTTGCATTTGTATTTAACACAGTGCAATCTAATACAATTGCGGAGTCGTTAAATACGCAATATAATATTAGTCCAGTAATCACAGGTATTATTTTAGCAATCGTAACAGCTATTATTATATTTGGTGGTGTACGTAGTATTGCTACGTTATCTTCGTTAATTGTACCGATTATGGCTATCATTTACATTGGTATGGTTTTAGTAATATTGCTATTTAATTTAGATCAAATTGTTCCTATGATAGGTACGATTATTAAAAGTGCATTTGGTATCGAACAAGTAACTGGTGGCGCTGTAGGTGCTGCGGTTCTTCAAGGTATCAAACGTGGTTTATTCTCTAACGAAGCTGGTATGGGTTCTGCGCCGAATGCAGCGGCAACTGCTGCCGTACCACACCCTGTTAAGCAAGGTTTAATCCAATCATTAGGTGTGTTCTTTGATACAATGTTGGTTTGTACAGCAACTGCAATCATGATTTTACTATATTCAGGATTGAAATTTGGTGATAACGCACCTCAAGGTGTTGCAGTTACTCAATCAGCACTTAATGAGCATTTAGGTTCTGCTGGAGGTATTTTCTTAACAATAGCAGTTACACTGTTTGCATTTTCATCTGTTGTAGGTAATTACTATTACGGTCAATCTAATATTGAATTTTTATCAACAAATCGTGTGATATTATTTATCTTTAGATGTCTTGTTGTAGTACTTGTCTTTGTCGGTGCAGTTGTAAAAACAGAAACAGTATGGAATACGGCAGACTTATTTATGGGCTTAATGACAATTGTAAACATTATTTCCATTATAGGACTGTCCAATGTAGCTTTTGCATTGATGAAAGATTATCAAAAGCAGAAAAAAGAAGGCAAGAACCCTGTCTTTAAACCTGAAAACTTAGAAATTAACTTATTTGGAATTAGTGCTTGGGGCGCTAACAAATATAAGAACTCTGATAAATAAATATTTTTAATGTAACGATTCATTATATAAAAATCAAATAAACCCTGAGGTTTTCAAATTAAAGCGAAAATCTCAGGGTTTTAAATTTGTACTCAATAATCATCTGTATCATTACACTAGTTAATCTAAGATTTGATTATATATTAATATAGTAAGGTTGAGATTTATTTCCTCCATTGGTGTGCAAAGACTATACCATTTATAAGACATATTGTTGGATAGATGAATATAAATTTATTTTAGTTTTGCACAATTTAATAGTGCGTTTTAGTTTGTATTGAGTATTAATTCAGATAATATATAAATAAATAGAATTATTTGTAAATATGGGAGTCAGATTTTTTTATTATAGTTATTCCACTTTGAGAGACATCGAAATTAAATTAAGATATATCATATAGGATAGGCGTGTAATAGAACACAAGTATTTAAATTATTATACTTTCAAGTTAGACATTTCCGATATATAATCTTAATAATAGAAAAATAGGTGATGATAATGGGAGAATATATTGTTACTAAAACATTGAACAACAATGTCGTAGTATGTACTAATAATGATCAAGAAGTTATTTTAATCGGTAAAGGTATTGGTTTTAACAAAAAAGAGGGAATGGCGTTAAACGACCAAACTATTACAATAGAGAAAATTTATAAATTAGAAAGTGAGCAACAAAAAGCACATTATAAAAGTTTAGTTGAAATCGCTGATGATAATGTATTACAAGTAATTATTGATTCGTTGAATTTTATTTCTAATACTGCGATGAATGTTGATTCAAAACAACTTGTAGTTTCATTAACGGATCATATTATATTTGCTTATAAACGCTTAAAACAAAATCAAGTTATTAGCAATCCATTTGTTATGGAAACTATGCAGTTATATAGTGATGCATATCATATTGCTAAACAGGTGATTGATCAGTTAAATGCAGCATTAGATGTACATTTTCCTGAAGATGAGATAGGATTTATTGCATTACATATTGCATCTAATACAGAAGATTTATCTATGCATGAGATGACCTTGATCAATAATGTTATTAAAAAAGGTATAGATATCATTGAATCAGACCTTGTGACAACTGTTGATAAGGAATCATTACAATACCAACGTTTTATAAGGCACGTACAATTTTTAATTCGCCGATTAAGAAGAAAAGAATATATACATGCACAAGATGATTTTGTGTCTATGATTAAAAATCACTATCCGATTTGCTATAACACAGCATATAAAATTTTAACTATGATACAAAAACAATTTGATGTTAATATCAGTGAGTCTGAAATTATATATTTAACATTACACATTCATCATTTTGAAGAAAGGATTAATCAATCCTAAATTAAGTGTATTACACGGGCGTTTCGTTACTGTAAAGGGTATTTGTATGGTATCATTGATGTTAGTAATTTTACATAAGTGGACTGTTTTTATACAACATCTTATGAATATTTTAAGTGGTGGTGAATCTATAATTGAATGAAAATGAAAAGAATATAAGAAAGAATTTTTTAAAATTTACCGAATCACGGTATATGAAGTTTGTTGGTGGGAATGATTTAGTCTTCTCATTAATAGCGCTAGTATTGTTGGGTATTGTTATTTTTATTTTCGAAAAAGTATCATATGTTTTTGATCCTTTTATCATCGTTTTTAAGACGATAGCAGCACCTATCATCGTCTCTTTAATTCTATTCTATCTATTTAACCCAATCGTAAATATGATGGAACGTTATAGAATACCAAGAGTTGCAGGTATTTCTATTATTTATCTAGCTGTAGTAGGTGTTATTACGTTAATTGTTAATTTATTGATACCTATTATTGGTTCGCAAGTAGATAGTTTAGTTAAAAATTCACCGCAATATCTAGAAAAATTAATTAATTCTATTGATAAAATAGCAAATAATACGTTTTTCTCTTCGTATTATAGTCAAATTAATGATTGGTTAAATTCTTTACCTAAGAAAATACCATCTATGTTAAGTGAATTTACAGATGGCTTTGGGTCTAAAATTGCAACGTTTGCAGAAACGATTGCTAATATTGGCGTTGTGATTGTCACAACACCATTTGTACTATTCTTTATGCTTAAAGATGGACATCACTTCAAAGAATTTTCAACGAATATTATGCCACCGAAATTCCGAAAAGATTTTCATGATCTACTTGAAAAAATGAGTGTTCAAGTTGGTTCATACATTCAAGGACAAATTATCGTTTCATTCTGTATCGGTATACTGTTGTTTATCGGTTATTCGGTTATCGGGTTGAAATATAGCTTAGTATTAGCTAGTATTGCGGCAGTTACAAGTGTTGTACCATATTTAGGGCCTACTATAGCGATTTCTCCAGCTATTGTAATAGCTGCTATAACATCGCCGTGGATGCTCTTAAAATTAGCAGTAGTATGGACTTTAGTACAATTTGTTGAAGGGCACTTCATTTCACCAAATATCATGGGTAAAACACTTAAGATTCATCCACTTACAATCATTTTCATTTTACTGTGTGCAGGCAAATTGCTTGGTATTGTAGGCGTTATTTTAGGTATTCCGGGATATGCTATTTTAAAAGTATTAGTTACTCATTTATTCCAATTATTTAAACGTCGATACAATCGTTTCTATGGTAATGATGTAGGTGAATATGATATTAAAGAAAGTAATAAAATAGTTGAATAAGTAATAAAAAATACCAATGACTATATGTTTGTTGGTATTTTTTATGGTGCTTATAATGTTGGGCAGTTACATTTATGATTATCAGCACATGTTTAGCTTATAAATTTTTACGAAAGTTTAGCCGTTTATAAAGCACATGCATAATGAAACGAGTATTTGCCACTTGATTAGTACTTCATTATTATGTCGAAAATAAAAATAAGTGGTATTTTTAATATATTAAGAAGCACTCATAATCGGCTGTTAATTAATAATATTTTTCATAAGTATTGATTCATCATTTTCTTTATGTTAAATATGAATCAGTATAGATAACCATATTGTTCTGTTTGAGATAGAAATATTTTCTATTTACTTCTTAATACAGATATCAATATGACAAAAGTGTTATATAAATCAAAGGTAAATGATATGCTATTTTTATGGTTTATATGATATATTTTGATTTATAACAGAAATAATTAGAATTGATGTGAAAAAATGAATCAGGAAGTTAAAAACAAAATATTTTCAATCTTAAAAATTACGTTTGCTACAGCTTTATTTATTTTTGTAGCAATCACATTGTATCGGGAGTTATCTGGTATTAACTTTAAAGATACGTTGGTTGAATTTAGTAAGATTAACCGTATGTCCTTAGTGTTACTATTTATTGGTGGTGGGGCATCGCTTGTTATTCTATCAATGTATGATGTGATTTTATCTAGAGCTTTAAAAATGGATATATCCTTAGGCAAAGTTTTAAGAGTAAGTTATATCATCAATGCATTGAATGCGATTGTAGGTTTCGGTGGCTTTATTGGTGCAGGCGTTAGAGCAATGGTTTATAAAAACTATACGCATGATAAAAAGAAATTAGTTCACTTTATATCCTTAATACTTATTTCAATGTTGACAGGTTTAAGCTTATTATCATTGCTAATTGTATTCCATGTTTTCGATGCATCTTTAATCTTAGATAAGATTACATGGGTAAGATGGGTATTATATGTAGTGTCATTTTTCTTACCATTATTCATTATTTATTCAATGGTTAGACCACCCGATAAAAACAATCGTTTTGTAGGATTGTACTGCACTTTAGTGTCGTGTGTTGAATGGTTAGCAGCTGCAGTTGTATTATATTTCTGTGGTGTAATTGTTGACGCTCATGTATCATTCATGTCCTTTATTGCAATATTTATCATTGCTGCATTATCAGGTTTAGTCAGCTTTATTCCTGGTGGTTTCGGCGCTTTCGATTTAGTTGTATTACTAGGATTTAAAACTTTAGGTGTCCCTGAGGAAAAAGTATTATTAATGCTACTTCTATATCGTTTTGCGTACTATTTTGTACCGGTAATTATTGCATTAATTTTATCATCATTTGAATTTGGTACATCAGCTAAGAAGTACATTGAGGGATCTAAATACTTTATTCCTGCTAAAGATGTTACGTCATTTTTAATGTCTTATCAAAAGGATATTATTGCTAAAATTCCATCATTATCATTAGCAATTTTAGTATTCTTTACAAGTATGATCTTTTTTGTAAATAACTTAACGATTGTTTACGATGCTTTATATGATGGAAATCACTTAACGTATTATATTCTATTGGCAATTCATACTAGTGCTTGTTTATTACTTTTACTGAATGTAGTTGGTATTTATAAGCAAAGTAGACGTGCCATTATCTTTGCTATGATTTCAATTTTATTAATCACAGTGGCGACATTCTTCACTTACGCTTCATATATTTTAATAACATGGTTAGCTATTATTTTTGTTCTGCTTATTGTAGCTTTCCGTAGAGCACGTAGGTTGAAACGCCCAGTAAGAATGAGAAATATAGTTGCAATGCTTTTATTCAGTTTATTTATTTTATATGTTAACCATATATTTATTGCTGGAACGTTATATGCATTAGATATTTATACGATTGAAATGCATACATCTGTATTGCGCTATTACTTCTGGCTTACGATTTTAATCATCGCTATCATCATAGGTATGATTGCATGGTTGTTTGATTATCAATTTAGCAAAGTACGTATTTCTTCTAAAATTGAAGATTGCGAGGAGATTATTAATCAGTACGGCGGTAATTATTTGAGTCACTTGATATATAGTGGTGACAAGCAGTTTTTCACTAATGAAAATAAAACAGCATTTTTAATGTATCGTTATAAAGCAAGTTCATTAGTGGTTCTTGGAGATCCGTTAGGTGATGAAAATGCCTTTGATGAATTGTTAGAAGCATTCTATAATTACGCTGAGTATTTAGGCTATGATGTTATATTCTATCAAGTTACAGATCAACACATGCCTTTATATCATAATTTCGGTAACCAATTTTTCAAATTAGGTGAAGAAGCAATTATTGATTTAACGCAATTTTCAACTTCAGGTAAAAAACGCCGTGGATTTAGAGCGACTTTAAATAAATTCGATGAACTTAATATTTCGTTCGAAATTATTGAACCACCGTTTTCAACTGAATTTATAAATGAACTTCAACATGTAAGTGATTTATGGCTAGATAATCGTCAGGAAATGCATTTCTCTGTTGGTCAATTTAATGAAGAATACTTATCTAAAGCGCCAATTGGTGTAATGCGAAATGAAGAAAATGAAGTAATTGCATTTTGTAGTTTAATGCCAACATACTTTAATGATGCCATTTCAGTCGATTTAATTAGATGGTTGCCAGAGTTAGATTTACCATTAATGGATGGTCTATACTTGCATATGTTACTTTGGAGTAAAGAACAAGGTTATACAAAATTTAATATGGGTATGGCAACGTTATCGAACGTTGGTCAATTGCATTATTCATATTTAAGAGAACGACTTGCAGGCCGTGTCTTTGAACATTTCAACGGTCTATATCGTTTCCAAGGATTACGTCGTTATAAATCTAAATATAATCCGAATTGGGAACCACGCTTTTTAGTTTATCGTAAAGATAATTCGCTTTGGGAATCACTTTCTAAAGTAATGCGTGTAATACGTCACAAATAATTAAAATCCAAGTGCTAAGAGGTATACAGTTATGCCTGATGCGCTTGGATTTTTTGGTTTCTATAAAGAATGATTTATAAAAAACGGTACAGATAAGAATATTTAAGTTTCCTATCTGTACCGTATTTTAATATTGAAATGAGCTAAAGTTAAGTCGCCTAACTTTTATTATCAGTCCAATCAGTTTCATCAAGTATAAATGTTATTGCTTATTTTTGTATTCTTGGCGTATTTTTTGTTCTTCTGCATAGCGCTCTGGATTTTTCTTATAAAAATCTTGGTGATAGTCTTCGGCTTTGTAAAATTGTGACGCTGGTAATATTTTTGTTGCAATTGCCTTATCAGCATTAATCGTATTTTTAAGCTGCTCGATATAAGTCTCAGCGAGTTCTTTTTGATGATCATTAGTGTAGAAAATAGCTGTTTGATATTGAGGACCACGGTCTTGATATTGACCACCTGTATCTAATGGGTCAATGACTGAGAAAAATATTTCTAATAACTTATTGTATGAGAATAATGCAACATCATATTGAATTTCAACAGTTTCTAAATGACCACTCGTACCTGATTTTACTTGTTCGTAAGTAGGATTTTCAATATGTCCGCCCATATATCCAGAAGTTACTTTTTCTATGCCGTCAAAGGTGTCAAATGGTTTCGTCATACACCAAAAGCAACCTCCGGCAAAATAAGCTGTATTAATATTCATTTTTGACATCCTTTCATTAGACCTTAGTACGATTTATTAAGAAATCACTTGCTTTTTGAATTGTTTTTATATAACGTTAATATGTGATTATTATAGTACACAAAAATCTATTTTTGAAGATATAAGGTAGGTAAATATGGATAAAGAAACTAATGACAACGAATATAGACGTCAAAGTGAACATCGCACTTCGGCGCCTAAGCGAAAAAAGAAGAAGAAAATTAGGAAATTACCTATCATTCTTCTGATTGTTGTAATTTTACTTATCGCATTAGTTGTATATATTGTACATAGTTACAATAGCGGTGTAGAATATGCCAAGAAACATGCGAAAGATGTTAAAGTACATCAATTTAATGGACCAGTAAAAAATGATGGTAAAATTTCTATTCTTGTACTCGGTGCAGATAAAGCACAAGGTGGACAATCAAGAACAGATTCTATCATGGTTGTTCAATATGACTTTATCAATAAAAAGATGAAAATGATGTCTGTCATGCGTGATATTTATGCAGATATTCCAGGATATGGAAAACACAAAATTAATTCAGCATACGTTTTAGGTGGTCCAGAGCTACTTAGAAAAACACTTGATAAAAATTTAGGAATTAATCCTGAATATTATGCAGTAGTTGATTTTACTGGATTTGAGAAAATGATTGATGAATTAATGCCTGAAGGTGTACCAATTAATGTCGAAAAAGATATGTCGAAAAATATTGGTGTATCTTTGAAAAAGGGTAACCATAGGTTGAATGGTAAAGAATTACTTGGTTATGCAAGATTCCGTCACGACCCTGAAGGTGACTTCGGACGCGTGCGACGTCAGCAACAAGTGATGCAAACATTGAAAAAAGAAATGGTTAATTTTAGAACAGTTGTTAAATTACCAAAAGTTGCAGGTATTTTAAGAGGCTATGTGAATACAAACATTCCTGATTCAGGGATTTTCCAAACAGGTTTGAGTTTTGGTATCCGAGGTGAAAAAGATGTTAAGTCATTGACTGTGCCAATCAAGAACTCATACGAAGATGTCAATACAAATACTGATGGTAGTGCATTACAGATTAATAAAAACACAAATAAACAAGCTATTAAAGACTTTTTAGATGAAGATTAAAAATAAACAAGAGGCTGGGACATAAATCCCTAAAAAAACAGCAGTAAGATAATTTTCAATTAGAAAATATCTTACTGCTGTTCTCTATTTATACAATACTTCGTATTGAATGGCTTCGCTTTCCTAGGGTGCCGT